>JAJRXE010000150.1 GCA_024276455.1 Calditrichota bacterium | reverse complement strand
TTTCGCTTCCCTGGAAATGGAGACAAGCAGATTTCAATTTCACAGTGAACAAGCGGGGCGAATCGAACTTGTGGGACATACCGTGCGAATTGTCTTGAAATGAGGAAAAATCCGCCACCGCACCCGGAGAAAGGTTTGAAAACGAAAGAGGATGGGGGCCGAGGGGGGGCGCAGTTAGGATCCTGCCGTCTCTGGTTTCGCCGCAGGCGGAGAGCCCGCACTTCCCTGAAATATTAAGGAATTGCTGAATCCTTTCCCTTCGGCTTGTGCCACGGTAACCGGAAATTGGCGGATTCATTCCAACCAATCAGATTCTATTTTTGGGGTTTTACCCAAATTACGTATTCCATTCTGTTTGATTCATCTTTTCATTAAGACGACAGGTTTCACTCGCTTTCGGGTGCTTCAAAATAGCAGAAAATCCTGCTGATTATTTTATTTTCTCGTAGCATCAAAGCGTAAATTCTGTTACTTTTGGGGCGTTTAAATCGCGGTATTTAGCCAATTCATAAGTTTGAAGGAGAAGATACATGGTTAAACATGATGTGAAGGATTTGAAATTGGCCCCCGAAGGGAAAAAGCGTATTGAGTGGGCCGATAACGATATGCCGGTATTGCGGGAAATTCGGAAACGGTTTGAGAAAGAGAAACCATTGGCCGGCAAGAAGATGAGCGCTTGTTTGCACGTCACGGCGGAAACGGCCAATCTGGCCCGCACCCTGAAAGCGGGTGGTGCCGATCTGGTACTGGTGGCGTCCAATCCCCTCAGCACCCAGGATGATGTGGCGGCTTCGCTGGTGGCGGATTACGGAATTTCCGTGTTTGCCATTAAAGGGGAAGACCACAAAACCTATTACGAGCATATTCACACCGCTTTGCAACACGATCCGGTGATTACCATGGACGACGGCGCCGATCTGGTGTCCACCCTGCATCAGGATTACCCGGAAAAGTGCGACCAGATTTACGCCTCCATGGAAGAGACGACCACCGGGGTCATTCGTTTGAAAGCCATGCACAAAGACGGCGCCTTGAAGCTGCCGGTGTTTGCGGTGAACGATGCCCACACCAAGTATCTGTTCGACAATCGCTACGGTACCGGACAGTCCACCGTGGACGGCATTATTCGCGCTACGGATATTCTGCTGGCCGGAAAGAACGTGGTGGTGGCCGGTTACGGATGGTGTGGTCGCGGTTTTGCCATGCGGTGCAAGGGCATGGGCGCCAACGTCATCATTACCGAGGTGGATCCCATTAAAGCGCTGGAAGCGGCCATGGACGGTTACTGGGTCATGCCCATGGAGAAAGCCGCCGAGATTGGCGACTTGTTTGTGACCATTACCGGCGATATTCACGTATTGCGCAAGGAGCATTTCGAGCGTATGAAAGACGGCGCCATTATTGCCAACTCCGGGCATTTTAATGTGGAAATTGATATTCCGGCGTTAGAAGAACTGGCCACCAAAAAGCGCAAAGACGTGCGCCAGTTTGTGGACGAATACACGTTGCCCAACGGAAAGCGAATTTTCCTGCTGGCGGAGGGGCGCCTGGTGAACCTGGCGGCGGCGGAAGGGCACCCGGCCAGTGTGATGGACATGAGCTTCGCTACCCAGGCCCTCACCACCGAGTACGCGTTGAAGAAGAAACTGTCTGCCGGAGTGTACAAGGTGCCCACGGAAATTGAAGATTACATCTCCCGCTTGAAATTGCAAACCATGGGAATCGAGATCGACGAGCTGACGGAAGAACAGAGAGAGTACCTGAGCTCCTGGGAAATGGGAACCTGATGCAGTCTGTGCCCTCCGGGCTAATACCCCGGAGGGTATTTTATCTCCGGAATGCCACTCCTTTTTCGGTCCCTTTTTCACTCTTTTACTCCCGTCTTTTTCCACTTTTTTCACCCGGCTGAAAAATCGTTCCCGTAATGCGTAAAGAGGGGTGGACCAGCATCGGAGAAAATATTCACTTTCCGCGGAACTTTGTTCAGCGGGAGCGGTAGATTAGTCTCGATGTTTTGAATGGTTAAACAGGAGAATCGCGGTAAAACATGAGTCGAAAACGTCGGCAGGTGGCAAAAAAGAGTGTGCAACTTCGTTTGAAAATCGAAGATTTGAACGAACGGGGTGAGGGGGTGGCTTATTACGAGAAATTGAAATTGAATATTCGCAAAGCCCTTCCCGGGGAAGAGGTGCTGGTTCGCTACGATCCCCGCCGCCCCCGCAAAGATCGTCTGCAGTTGTTGAAAATTCTGGAACCCTCGCCCTTGCGGGTTACACCTCCCTGTCCCTATTTCGAAGATTGCGGCGGGTGTCATCTGCAGCACTTGCGGTACACCAAGCAGCTGGAAATTAAACGCCAGAGCATCCAGCGATTACTGCTCGCCTACCCGGTGTTGCGAGGGGTGCGGGTGGAAGCGGTGGAAGGAATGCCCGAACCCACTTACTACCGGAACAAAACCCAGATGCCCTTTGTGGAACAGGACGGTAACCTGGTGTACGGTTTGTTTCGCAAAGGGACGCATGAGGTCACCCCAATTGATGCCTGTCTGGTGGAGAGCAAAGATGCCAATCGGGTGTTGCAGTTGGTCCGCTCCTGGGCGGAAAATCACCGGATTCCCGCTTACGACGAGCGAAGCGGCGAAGGGGTGCTGCGCCATGTGGTGGTGCGCAAGGGGATGTTCACCGGACACCTGATGATGGTGGTCGTGAGCAATGAACCGGAGTTGCCCCACTGGAAAGAGCTGGTGAAAGCATTAAAGATGGAATTGCGCAATCTAAAAAGTATTGTTCTCAATGTGAATCGTTCCCGCACCAATCTGGTTCTGGGTAAGGAAAATGTTGTGCTCTGGGGCGAACCGTTTATTGAAGAACGTCTGGGAAAGAAACGCTTCAAAATTTTTCCGGAAACCTTTTTTCAGACCAACAGCGTGCAAACCGTAAAACTGCTGGAGCTTCTCCGGAGGCTGGTTCCTTTTAAAAAGACCACCCGTTTACTGGATTTGTTTAGCGGGGTGGGAACGATGGGATTATTCTTTGCCGACCAGGTGAAAGAAGTGTTCGGACTGGAAGCAAACGCAGCGGCGGTGGAGGCGGCGGTGGAAAATGCCGCTTTCAATGAGGTCACCAACGCTCGGTTTGCCGTGGCCGATCTGAGCGGGCGCTTGCGCCCCCATTTGCCGGACGGATTTCAGCCCGACGTGGTGCTGGTGAATCCCCCCCGCAAAGGTCTTTCGGCAACGCTGATTAAAGAAATAGCGGAACTTACCCCGGAATTTCTGGTTTACATATCTTGTAATCCCCGAACGCTGGTGGAGAATCTGGCGCAATTTTTCGAACTGGGTTACGCTGGCGAAACCATTTACCCTTTCGATATGTTTCCCCACACCATGCACGTGGAAAGTGTTGTGGTGCTGCGAAAACAAACCGAAGGGACGATGGGGAAGAGAAACAAGGGAATCGAACAATAATCAGGAAGGAATCGATGAGAATTTTAGCCGTGTTTGCTCACCCGGATGACGAGAGCTACGGTCCGGCCGGAACGCTGGCCAAATACACCGTGAACGGCCATCACGTGTCCCTGGTAACTTTAACTCAGGGCGAAGCCGGTTCGCTGGGTGGGGCGAAAAAAATGGGAGAAAAAGCCCTGGCGAAAAAACGGGTAGAAGAACTGGCCTGCGCCGCGAAAGCCCTTCAAATCCCGGACCTCTCGGTCTTCAATCTGCCGGACAAGGGGTTGGAACGCATTCCCGCCGAGGAGGGAATTTACCTGATCATGCAAGAAATCCGGCGGGTCAATCCGGACGTGGTGATTACTTTTCACCAGGAAGGGATTTCCGGGCACCCGGATCATCGCACCGTTTCGCACTGGACTTTTCAAGCCGTCAAGCGAATCGATCGGAACATTCGTCTCTTTTATTACGGCGTGTCTCCCCAGCAGGCAAAAAAGGTTACCGGGAGAAAACTGTTCCCTATTCCCCCGGAAGAAATCACCCACTGTATTGAGGTCGGTGAATATTTGTCCTACAAATTCAAAGCGATTCGATGTCATCAAACCCAGATGGAACTTTTTCGCATGCTGGAGAAAATGGTCGGGGATTTTTCCGAGTATGCCAGCCGGGAATATTTCAGCCAGGTGCTACCTTACCGGGAATTTCCGGAGGTGCAAAGCGCTTTTTAAAGAATGTAAAATCTTAAAAATAGCTTGATTTTCCGTTATTTGTCCGCTTATTTAAGTGTCCATTTTAAAGAAAATACAAAATAGAAAAAGTTAAGAGGAGATGAATCGTGAAAGAAGCCATTGAAGGATTACAACCGGCCGCCCTGTGGGAACATTTTTACCAGATTTCGCAAATACCGCGTTGTTCCAAGCACGAAGAAAAGGTGCGCGATTACGTGGTGGAAGTGGCGAAACGGAACGGTTTAGAATACAAGGTGGACGAAGTTGGGAATGTGGTGGTGAAAAAGCCGGCCACTCCCGGTCTGGAAGACAAACCGACGGTGATTTTGCAGGGGCACCTGGACATGGTTTGCGAAAAGAACAAAGGTACCAAGCACGATTTCTCGAAGGATCCGATTAAGCTGGTCCGGGACGGCGATTGGATCCGCGCCGAGGGAACCACGCTGGGAGCCGACAACGGAATCGGTGTGGCCGCCGCTCTGGCCGTCATGGAAGCGAAAGACCTGCGGCATGGTCCCATGGAATTTCTTTTTACCATCGACGAAGAGACCGGTTTGACCGGAGC
>JAJRXE010000149.1 GCA_024276455.1 Calditrichota bacterium | reverse complement strand
GCCGATAATTGCACCGACAATACGGCGCAAATTTCCCGCAAGATGGGAGCCACCGTATTGGAACGAAACGATCCGGTTCGGCGAGGGAAAGGCTTTGCTTTGCAATGGGCATTCGATCAGTTAATGAAGAAAGATTTTGACGCCTTTTTAATAATTGATGCGGATTGTACCATCGATGCCTGGGCGTTAAAACGATTCAGTTTTTACCTTCAGCAAGGGGTTGAGGTGTTGCAGGCAAACGATGTAACCTCAAATCCCGACGAAAGTGTCATGAGTTATGCTCTGGCAGTTGGAAATGTAATTGAAAATGATTTGTTCTATGCCCCCAAATCAAAATTGAATTTGGCCGTTTTTTTACGGGGAACCGGCATGGTATTTCATCGCCGTGTTTTTGAAAAATTCCCCTGGAATGCTCATTCCATTGTGGAAGACGCCGATTACACCTTAACCCTCTTAAGAAATGGTGTCGTCATAAAATTTGTACCGGAAGTAAAAGTGGCTTCTCCTTTCCCCACCAGTAAAGATCAACTGGTGGTTCAACGGGAAAGATGGGCACAGGGCACGATTAAATTCAGTAAAATTTATGGATTTAAAATAATTTGGCAGGGAATTAAGCAAAAGAATATATTGCTGATTGATGCGGGTTGGACATTACTGGTGTTGAGCAAACCATTGGTTCTTTTTGAATTAGGAATTGCAATACTGTTGGCGATCGCTAACATCAAAATTAATCCGGGTCTGTTCTCGGTAGGCTTGTTAAAAGTGGCGGTTTTTTCTCTTTTAGTCCAGATTACTTATCTCCTGACAGGCATTCTGTTATTAGGATTAAATTCCCGTCGGATAAAATTACTTTTGCAATCTCCAGTCATCATTGCTCGCTTAGTTCTGATTGCCGTCGCGGCGCTGTTTAAGAATGTTCAAACCAAATGGGCCAGAACACCTCGTTGATGAACCGGTAAGAGAGAACATGGGTAAAAAGAAAATAATGCACCTGATTGCCACCAATTTTTATGGTGGTCCGGAAAAACAGATTGTTGAACATCTGCTTCGCTTAAATCAGACGGAGGGGTACGAGGGAATTCTCGGATCTTTTTTAGAGGGGGGAAATAAAAATGAACTGCTGGAAAAAGCTCGCGAAGCCGGAATTCGAAGTTTCGGGATCCCCATGGACGGTCCTTTTGATGTGAAGGCGCTTTTCAAGTTAGCCCGGGTGGTGCGCGAAGAAGGAATCGCATTGTTGTGCGCCCATCACTATAAAGCGGTAGTAATGGGTTGGTTGGTAGCAAAATGGTACGGAATCCCGGTGCTCGATTATTCTCGAGGTTTTACGGCGGAAAACCGAAAGATTGCTTTCTATGAGTGGTTAGAGCGTTTATTTGTTCGGCGAATGGATGGCATAATCAGTGTAGCCCTGGGACAAAAAAGACGTTTGGAAAGCTTTGGTATTAACCATCCCAGGCATTGGGTGGTACATAACGGAGTGAAAATAGAGTTTGACCCCAATAAGGATGTCCAGGAAATCAAGAAACGGGTGCACGAGCGATTCGATATTCCTTCTGAGGCGGTGTTAGCCATTACGGTTGGGCGGCTGAGCCCGGAAAAAGGCCATCGTTACTTGTTGGAAGCAATCGCCCAAACCGATTTTAAAAATAACCGAACGTATTACTTGTTTTGCGGGGATGGAGTGTGTCGATCGAATCTGGAAGCGCAAGCGCAACGATTGGGAATTACAGAAGTGTGTCGCTTCGTTGGATTCAGAAAAGACATGCAGGAGATTTATCCCTCTATCGATTTTCTGGTTTTGCCTTCGTTAACAGAGGGATTACCGAATGTGGTTTTGGAAGCGTTTTCCTATGCGAAACCGGTCCTGGCAACCAATGTGGGGGGAGTCCCCGAAGTCATCATTCATGCGGAAAATGGTTTTATTGTTCCCAAGCAAAACGTCGAGGCTTTGACGACCTACCTGAATAAGCTGATAACGAACCCGGAGATGAGAAAAAAAATGGGATTGGCTGGATATCGGCGTGTTAAGGATGAATTTACTTTTGATCGTCAAACTGAAAAACTTCTGCAAATTTATCGGATATTCTTAGAAAATTCGGGGGTGGCGTGAAAAAAATGAGCACTGAATGGCCTTTTATTACGGTTGTAATGCCGGTTCGAAATGAAGAAAGGTTTATCAGGGAAACTTTAATGCAGCTTTTAGCGCAGGATTATCCGGCGGATCGTTTCGAAATCATCGTGGCAGATGGCGAATCCACCGATTCGACCCGGGAGATTGTTAAAGAAATTGCCCGGGATTATCCCCAGGTGAAGCTATTTAATAACCCCGGACGTTTACCCAGTTCGGGAAGAAATGTTGGGTTCCGAAATGGCCGGGGCGAATATTTTGTTGTGGTGGATGGACATTGCCGGTTACCGAGTAATACCTTTCTTAAAAATATTCGAGATGCCTTTCAAAAAAGTGGTGCTGAATGCCTCGGACGGCCCCAGCCGTTTGTCATTCCGGAAGAACCCAATTGGCAGCGGGCTATCGGAGTGGCTCGGAGTTCCTGGCTGGGACACAGCCCGAGTTCCTATATTCATGCCAATGAAGAAGGTTTTGTCAGTCCGGTAAGTATGGGGTGCGCCTACAAGAAGGAAGTTTTTGAGCGAATCGGTTATGTTGACGAAAATTTTGATGCCTGTGAGGATGTGGAGTTCAATTACCGGGTCGAAAAGGCGGGGTTTAAAACGTTTTTTACCCCTAAAATAGCCGTCTGGTATTTTCCGCGGGAAAACCTTAAAGGCTTGTGGCGCCAATTGATTCGTTACGGCGAAGGTCGAGCTAAATTTTTACTCAAACATCCCGAAACTTTTAGTGTGGAATTGTTGTTGGCGGTTTTATTTACGATTGGAGTCTCGTTCGGTTGGTTGACTTATTTTTTAAGTATTTATTTGTTTTGGTTCTACATAATTGTATTAGGGGCGTATGTTGCAATTGTGACGGTAGAATCCTGGCGTTTAAGGAAGAACGAGCCGCTAAGCTTCGTGTTCAAACTGATGATTGTGTTTTTTATGATTCATTACAGCCTGGGATTTGGAGTAATATGGGGTCTGGTTAAGAAAATGATAGGGAAGTCAAAATAAACAGATAACCAAAAGAGAGGATCAAGGGAATGATTGTACTCAAATTAGTCATTTTAGGAATCAGTATTTTGCTAACCTCCCCATTGATTGTTATTGCGAAGCTGGAGCAATGGATTACCGGGAACGAAAATTTTTTCGCCGGAATCGGCCAATTCCTTTCCTTATTTCCGGGAAAGGTGGGCAAAAGTCTTCGTCTGGGTTATTACTTTTGTACTCTGGAAAAATGTGCCTATGATGCGTACTTTGGCTTTGGTGTGCTGATACCCCACCGGGGAACCCGCATTGGCTACCGGGTGGTTATCGGTGCGTATTCCATTATCGGAACCGTAACATTGGAGGACGACGTTCTCATTGCTAGCCGGGTGAGTATTCCCAGCGGCAAGTACCAGCATGTGCCCGATGACCAGGAAAAGTTAATTACCGAGGCTGAATTGAAATTCAGCAGAATAATTATTGGAAAAAACACCTGGATTGGAGAAGGCGCTTTAGTTTTAGCCAACGTGGGCGAAAATTGTACTATAGCGGCAGGTAGCGTTGTGATGAAAGATGTCCAGCCCAATTGTAAAGTTGCCGGGAATCCGGCCCGGGTAATCGAGTGGAAAAAGTGAGCGTTTGGGTACTCAGGAACATTGATTAATAAATTCTGAGCCATGTTAAAAATCTAAAGAATGTTCTGAATTCCTTCAGAACCGGAAACGATTTTGAATTTGAGAAAAAGATTAAAAACTGTGATTGAAAAATGGAAAAGATTAAGATTGCTTATGTGATTGATACGATCGAATCCCCCACAGCTGGAACCGAGAAACAGCTCGTTTTGTTGATTAAAAATTTAGATCCAGAAAAATTTGAACCCCATTTGGTGTGTCTTTATCCCTCGAAGTGGTTGTTGGAAGAATACGATTTATCCCCACTCCATATTCTTGACATTTATTCGTTTCTGAAACCGGGAGCGTATTGGAAAATATTTAAATTTGCCCGTTTTTTAAGAAAGAATCATTTTCAAATAGTTCAAACCCATTTCCGGGATGCCAATTTTGCCTGGATCCTGGCCGCAAAATTGGCCGGTGTTCAAGCAATCATTTCAACGCGGCGGAATCAAGGATACTGGCACAATAAGAAAGAGCTGCTGCTGTTACGGTTCCTAAACAAAATGGTGACTCATATCATTGCAAATTCTCAGGATACTAAAGAATTTACCGAGAAGGTAGAGAACATCCCGCCGGAAAGAATTAAAGTGATTTACAACGGACTGGACATGGATTTATTTAGCAAAAACGGGGAAACGAAGCCCTGCGAACTGGTTGAAGCACTGAATATTCCCCGCAATGCTCCATTGGTAGGGGTCGTAGCCAACCTCCGTCCGGTTAAGGGGATTGATGTGTTTATTAAGGCTGCGGCGGAGGTTGCCAAACATTTTCCGGAAACCCGTTTTTTGATTGCCGGAGATGGTCCTGAAAGAGAAAAATTGATCGAATTGTCAAAAAAGTTGGGATTAAACGGAAAGTTGTTTTTCCTGGGTAAAATTAATCCCATTGTCCCCTTTTTGAAAATGCTAAACGTGGGAGTGTTGCCTTCCCATTCGGAGAGTTTATCGAATGCAGTCATTGAATACATGGCCATGGGATTACCGGTTGTTTGCACGGAAACCGGGGGAAGTAAGGAGTTGATTACAAATGGCGAAAACGGTTATGTGGTTCCCACCGGTGATTCAAAACAACTTGCTTTGGCTATTGAAAAAATTTTGAAGGATCAGGAAACTGCCCACGAGATGGGGGAACATAACAAAGAAAAAGCGTACCGATTATTTTCCTTGAAAACATTTGTTAAAGAATATCAGGATTTTTATCGGAGTCTGTTTAAACCGGAATGAGAATTTTCAGAAATAAAAGAATCGTTTTTCACCATCTTAAATAAATGAGGGGATTACCCGAATGGCCGTATCATCCTGGTTAATTCGAAAAATTGTGGCACCTGCCTGGGCCTGGTATGAAGGATCTTCCTATATAAAAATTGCTCAACAATTAGAGAAAGAAGAACATTTGAGTTTCGAGGAAAGGCGCGAAAGGCAATGGGAATTATTAAAACATGTTGTAAAAGAAAGTTACGACAATTGCGAATTTTACCAGAAGAAATTTCAAGCGGCGGGATTCCATCCTGAAGATTTAAAGAGCTGGGAAGATTTAAAGTTTATCCCCATTCTTACTAAAAAGGAAATCCGCGAGCACGGTTCGGAAATGATCTCGCGAAAATTCCAGAAAGAAAAATTAGTGCCCCGGAAGACATCCGGTTCCACCGGGGTTTCCTTGCATTTTTATAATGACGATAACGAATTTCAGTTTAAGCGGGGAGTAACCCTTTACCGCGATCAATGGTCGGGATGGCGATTAGGAGATTGGCAAGCCAGAGTTTGGGGAAATCCGGAATACAAGAAAAGTTGGCGAGGATATCTGCGGAATTACCTATTGGAAAGGGGGATTTATCTGGATACCCTGAAAATGGACGAACAAATGATGCGAGATTTTGCTAAGCGGATCTTGAAACTGCGCCCCACGCTGCTTTTCGGCCATGCCCATTCTTTGTATTTGTTCGCAAAATACTGGGAAGAAGTCAATCTTCCTGAATATACGTTTAAAGGAATCATCAGTACCGCCATGGTTCTTCATGCTCACGAACGAGCCAAATGTGAGCAGGTCTTCCATAGCAAGGTATTCGATCGTTATGGCTGCGAGGAAGTGAGTCTGATTGCCAGTGAATGTGAAGCACACGAAGGATTGCACATTAATACCGATTCTCTTATTGTAGAAGTGATTGAAGATGGAAAACAAGTGGGGGTAGGAAAAGAAGGCAAAGTAATTGTTACCGATTTGCGAAACACCGCGATGCCTTTCATTCGCTATCAGGTGGGGGACATGGCAATTCCCAGCGACAAACCGTGTTCTTGTGGGCGGACCTATCCCCTGTTAACCAAAATTGCCGGACGCATTGCCGACTACCTCCTTACTCCTGACGGACAGTGGGTTTCGGGGATTTCATTGACAGAAAATTTTGCCACCTTGATCCCCGGAGTGGAACAGGTACAAATTATTCAGGATAAGCGAGACCATTTATTGTTGCGCATTGTTCCGGGTTCTGATTTTGGTTCGCAGAGCTACGTTGAAATTCAGCGGTTGATTAAAGAGCGATTCGGCGACAAAATGAGATATGATATCGAGCAGGTCGAGAAAATCCAACCACTGGCTTCCGGGAAATATCGTTTTGCTATCAACAACGTATTAGAAAGCTGATGGAGAGGCAATAGATCAAAATACTTTCTGGTTTTCTCCGTGGCAATATACAAAAATCCCCGTTGTGGGCGGCAACGGGGATCTCTTATCGAATTTAGGATGAATGTTACTTTAGCAAAACCATCCGGCCAACCTTTATGGCCATCAAATGATCGCTGTCGATATCGCTTTTTACTTCGTAAAAATACACTCCAGAAGGTAGTGCTCTGGCATTCCATTTAATTACATGGGTACCGGAACTTAATTTTTCGAAATCCAGATGATCCACTTGCTTTCCCAGAATATTGTAGATATCTATTGCGACATGAGCGGGGCGTTGCAGAGAAATTTGAAAGTTGGTGGAAGGATTAAAAGGATTCGGGTAGTTTTCGCTTACTTCAATTGTCTGCGGAACTTCATTGTTGTCTTTCATTCCGGTAACGGCTACCGGATCCACCACACTGACCCACAATTTCCACATGGCTAAAGCCAGGTGCTCTTTACCTTTACTATTTAAATGTGCACCATCATCAGTTGTCCAACCGTCATTGGCATAATTGTTGGGTACAAACCAGGCTTTGGGGTACGTCGCTCCCTGATATTCGAAGGTTTGGTACACACCGGAATCGTCGTAGGCTTCTAAGTCGGCCAGATCGTACAAATAACCTCCGTTCTGTTTTACGTAATTGCGGATCAATTCATTTAATTGATGTCTATTTTTATTCTGAATCATATCATATTCATAGTCTAATTTCCCTTCTAAGGGCACGGTGAAATAAATGAATTGACAATTCGGATATTGAGCCTGTAGATTTTTTACACTGTTAATATATTCAGTAAAAATTTGGTTAACATCGCTATTCGTTCCAATATCGACATAACAAAATTTGAAATAAGCAATATCTAACACATTGCCCCAGACATTACCATTGGCGTCGGTGCTTTCAATTTTGTTTTTAAAACGAGTGATTTTATCGAAAGGGTTTCCATTTGGTCCGATGTAGGGAAATGCCAGTGCCGGGCTGGTCAGAGCCGGTGGGTCTTCTTTAAACGTCATGGCATATCGCGACGGATTCTGTGAGGCTAAGGTTCTCAACCCTTCAACAATCTGTCCGCCAATTGATGCGTGCCCAAAAAGCATTTTTTTGGTACGAACCGCATCAAATAGTGTTTGATCCACGTTTGAAGGATCCCAGTTTTGATGATTAATGATGACCGTTTCAGCGGCCGTACTAATCAAGGGTAAATTTAACATGATTATTACCACTAAGATTATCTGAAAAATAGTTTTCTTCGAGCGAATAAACATATGAACCTCCTGTTATTTTAAAATCACGATCCGTTTGTATATTGTAAATTTTTTTCTCACAAATAAAGTTGCTGGAACTTTCCTTTGCTATGTACAATAATCGGTAGATTTACGTTATTCTGTAATTTAATTGTGTTCATATCACATTTTAATTTTTTATTTATCCCTGTCACGCTGTATATTAAAGCATATACTATGCCATTGGAAGTTTTCGTAAATAATAATTGTTTTTAATAAAATTTGAAGGAGATATGTTATGGTTAAATATTTTGTGTTATTGATCCCGTTTTTTCTGTTACTAACAAATTGTTCACAAAAAAATGGTGGGGAATGGATCATGTCGAAGGATATAAAAGATAATTTACAGTTGATTAGTAAGCAAAAGATTTATTTCGGTCATCAGTCGGTGGGTGGGAATATCCTTCAAGGTATTCAAGATATTCTTTCCGAGACCGGTTTTACGGGGTTGAATATCATTAAGGCAGAAGAATATCGTCCTGATTTGGAATACTTTTTTGCCGAGTCCCGTATTGGTCAAAATTATTACCCCAAAAAGAAATGTGATTCTTTCCGGAAGGTAGTGGAGGAAGTTTTTAAAGGGAATCTGAATATTGCGATGATGAAATTTTGTTATATTGATTTTAATCCTACAACGGATGTTGAAGATTTGTTTGATTATTACAAAAAAACCATTGAAGAGCTAAAAGCAACCTATCCGAATATTACCTTTGTCCATATTACAGTACCGCTTAGTTCGAAATCAAATTGGATAAAATCGGCGCTGAAAAAGCTACTTAAAGGGGGCGATAGTAATGAAATTGAAAATATTAAAAGGAACGAGTTCAATAATTTGCTGAAAGAGTATTTTAAAGAAGACCCCATTTTTGACCTGGCAGAAGCGGAAGCAACGTACCCGGATTCCAGTAAGGAATACTTTGAAAAGAATGGTAAAAGATACTATGCCCTGATTAGTGATTACACCGATGACGGAGGACATTTAAACTCTCTGGGTCGAAAAAAGGTGGCACAGGAATTGATTAAAACACTGGTCGGGGTAGTCAAGCAAAATGCCGGGAATGGGGAATAATCAATGTTAAAGGGTAAAGCGTGGAATTTTTAAAAAATACTATTAAACATACGATTGACAGAACCCCTTTTTTAAATGCGTATATTATTTTTAAAGGAATTAATGCAAACAGGGAGATTGCCTTAACTTTTGACGATGGTCCGGATCCGGAGAATACTCCTCGTTTATTACACATATTGAAAGAGAAAGGGGTTAAAGCAACTTTTTTTCTGTTGGGATCGAAGGTTGAAAAATATCCAGAGATTGCCCGAGCTATTTTACAGGCAGGGCACATCGTTGGTAATCACACTTATTCCCATAAAGATTTTGAGGGGATTTCGAACGAAGAAGCATTGAAGGAGATTCAAAAAGGATTTGACGCTTTAAGGAAGGTATTACAGCAAGATCAGTTGAATTTGCTTCGTTCTCCGAAAGGTGATCTTCGCTGGCGTTTGTTACCTGCATTGTTTAAACGGAAAATTCGTGTGGTTTTCTGGAGTGTCGATCCGAAAGACTTTGAGGTAAATGATGCCGATATTATCCGGCAGCGGCTTTTAGAAGAGCATTACAATGGTGGGGAAATCATTCTTTTGCATGATACGGTTAGAGCAACCATCGATATGATCGACAGCTTTATCGACGCACTTCTAGAAAAGGGATTTCAATTCGTGACAATTCCTCAGCTGTTGTGCAAACGGTATCCCTGAGAATGGCGGTTTGTTTTAACTAATTTTTAACAGCGAATTCATTACTCATTCCATCTAAGTTTTAACATTTTTTATTTTAAATCTTTTTTGTGGGGCATTGGACTTTGCTGTCAAAGGAAGTCTCTGTTTGCCCCTTTTTTATTTATTCTGAAACTGAAAGTAGTCGTGATTTAATCCTTTTTCCCTTTTTAATAATATCTTCGATTGCTAATTAAAATTTGTCTCGGTAACAAATAAGTTTTTATCTAAAGGATTTGGTCAGACGAACGACAATATGGAAAAGCATATTGGAGCATTGGGTAAAATTTGTCAAAAAAACAAAAGTTAGGGAGAAGGGAATATGAAAAAATTAATACTGGTTACCATAGTGGTATTATTACTAAGTGCACCTGCTGCTTTTGCGATTGATGTTAGCGGTGCGCAAAGTGGAACCTGGACGGTGGCAAATTCTCCATACCGGATTATTGGAGATGTAGAAATTCCGAGTGGAGAAACCCTTACGATTGAACCTGGTGTGGTCGTACAATTTGCAGATACCTTTCGGATTCTTATTTCCGGAACGTTACTTGCCCAGGGTACGGAAACCGATTCAATTATTTTTGAGCATGAAATCCCCGGGCAAAAGCATTACGGCCTGGATTTTATTCAAACGACAACCACCAGTATTTTGGAATATTGTCGTATCCAGGATGGGACTACCCCGAACCGATCGAAATACGGTGATACCGGCGATTACCATGGAGGAGGGATTGTCATTTCCGGGTCTTCTCCTACCATTCGGCATTGCCTGATTAAGAACAACACAGCCACTCACGGAGGTGGAATTTTTGTTTTTGGTAATTCTTCCCCTATCATAGAATACAATATTATTCGAAACAATAGTGCCAGTAGTTTGGGTGGAGGGATCGGTTTAAATGGGGCGAGTGCCTCAAACAATAATAATCCGACCATCCAAAATAATCTGATCTACAATAATTCTGCCGGAAATGGCGGCGGAATCAATTTTTATTCTTACTCTGGCGGCGTTATTTACAATAACCTGTTTTACGGGAATAATGCTACCAGCCAGGGTGGAGGCTTGAATGTAACGGATAGTACGAATACGGTTAATATTCAGAATTCTGTTTTTTGGAACAACAGCGCGGGAACGAATAATGAAATATCCGACAATGGTTACCCGATAACGATCGAGTACAGCGATATAGCGGGTGGCTATCCCGGTACGGGGAACATTGATGCGGATCCTCTATTTGCCGATCCGGCGAACGGTGATTTTCACATTGAGGCGAACAGTCCGCTG
>JAJRXE010000148.1 GCA_024276455.1 Calditrichota bacterium | reverse complement strand
TAATCCGGTAAAAGAGGCTGTCGGTTCGGAGAAGCTGGCGTTGAAAAAAAGCTCTGGTGACCTTCGGAAGGGTGTCTTGCCGGCGATTTTTGGCGAAACTGGTCAGATGAGGGTGAGAAAAAGTGTGATTGCCAATCTCATGACCATCGGCCATCATCTGACGTACCAGATCCGGGTGCCGCTGCATAAACTTGCCGGTAAGGAACAGAGTGGCCCGCACCTTGTTCTCGCGCAGGATTTGAAGAATCTCGCGGGTGTGAGCATCGTCGGAGCCACCGTCAAAGGTAAAAGCGATTTTGGCCACCCGGGGATCGCCCTGGTCAACGGATTGCCGAAAGGCTTCCACGGAAGCCTGGCGGTGCAACAAAAAAAGTTCGTCACGGAATACCGGACTCTGTTGGTTGTCCAGCACCAGTACCCGGAAACGGTTTTCCCCGTAATCCAGCGGAAGCCGAATAACGAGCGTGTGTTCCTTTTGAGTGGTCCGGGTTACAATGGGACGGTCGTTCTTCCAGATATTTACAATCCAGTGCGGTTTTACCGGGAGTTTGAAGAGGTAGGTACTCTGGGCGGTTCTAACGTAGCCGGAATGCCGGGGAACCTGGTAATTCGCCTGGAGAAAGTTGGAAATTGCCGTCAGGTTCACACCGGTGTCCGGGCCGGCGGGTGGGGTACCACCAATGCCCCTGGCGTTTTTGAGATCGGCCCGAAAAACCGTAAAGAGAAACGCAATCAGAATGACCAGAAGCAGCTGGCCCGCCAGTAGAAACAGGCCCTGTTTATCCTTCAAAAACTTCAGGATTTCCTTTTTCTGGTAGTTTAAATAGCAGGATCGGCTGCAAAAATAGTGGTGGCGGTAGTTCTTGCGGCAGTCGGCACAGATGGGTGCCCGGCATTCAAAACATTTGAAATGGGCAATCTTCTCCGGATGGTATTTGCAAAAGTTAATTTCCATGTTGTGTCGACCTTATTTGTGGACTCGTTTTCAACGCCGCCGCTCGCCGTTCTAATATAGTCGAATGGTGAGGGCGAAATGTTAAAAATTTCTTACAAAATCCCGCTCCCGAATCTCCCTGTTTTCCGGGATGAATTAGTCCCAATAAACCACCGGCCAGTTTCTGGCCGCTGAAATTTTTTCAAACACCCGGTCCGGATTAACGGCCACGGCTGTTCCGAACAGCGCCAAATGATCGGCATCGCTACGGTGGTTGGCGTAAGCAACGGAAGCGGGAAAGTCGATGCCCAGAGAAACGGCCTGCTCCAGAAGCAAGTGGGTTTTGCCTTCTCCGTAGGGATGTCGTCCCTCGAGGCGGCCGGTGAAACGTTTTCTGCGAACTTCCAGGGTGCTGGCCAGATAAAAATCGGCATTTAAATACCGGGCAAGTGGTTCCACTAAAAAGTTCGGTGCGCCGCTCAGAAATAAAATACGGTACCCGGCTTCCCGTTTTTCACGCACCGTCGCCACCCCTTGCACCGAAAGATGAGAGAGTACCTGCTGTTTGATTAATCGCGCGGCAAAACGGCGCGTTGCTTGGACCGGAAAATCTTTTAAGTACATTTTATTGGCTTTAAAAGCCGCTGTCCGGTTTTTCCAGGGATTCATTTTCAAAGCGTAGAGAAAAAACAGCCAGATGTTTCGCAGGGGCAAAAGCCCGTTGAACAGCAGGCATTTAAGAAAAATTTTCTCCGTGGACGTGTGAGGAATCAACGTCCCGTCGATGTCGAAAACCGCCCAGCGCATGTTCAGACGTCCTCTTTGAGCTCTTTGGGTAAATAGCGATCGAACAGATAATAACGACCGTCCCACAGCACCGGAATGCCCCGGACCAGGTTAAGGGTGACCATAATCCACACCAGAATCTCGGTCCAGAAGGTCAAGCGGGTTAGCCAGACGTCCGGTAACCAGTGGACGTTCTGACCAACGCCTTGCCGGAGGGCGTGAATTAATCCTAATAACACAAATACCACCACTTTGGAAATCCCGTAAACGGCCCGGCTGAATCGGGAAGCAGTCAGAAAGCGGGTGAGGGACGATTTCATCATGGTTTTTTCTCCGAAAGGGGTTTTCCCTTCTCGGGTGTAAGCCACGCTTCGCAGGGTGTCCACCAAAAAACTGCGAGTAATAAAAATCATGGGTACCCAGAAGCTCATTAAACCGGCCGCGGAATAGTATATCAGGTAAATGTGTTCCACAATTCGGTCTCCGGTAATATCGAACAATGCACCGAAGTCGCTGGCAACCCCCAGTTTGCGAGCAACATACCCGTCCAGCGAGTCCAGGTAAATAACCAGAATCGTAAGCGCCACGGCTACCAGTTGCAGGTAAAACCCCATTTGGAATAAAGCGATCACCACAAAGGCCAAAACGATGCGTGCCAGGGTAATAATATTGGCGGTCATGAAAAGGTCCTCGTTTGGGTTTTGTTCACCGTTAAGAAAATAGCATCCGGGCGGCAGAAAACGAAAGGCCTTTTATTGATTTTTTGATTTAGAGGGATTCAACCGCGAAAAAGTGAAAAAATAGGCATAAACCATTTGTGAGGCTCGAATTCTGGTGGTAAATTTCCGGGCTATTTGGAGAGAACCATGACGTTTGCGGAGTTATTCAAATACGAAATTAAACCCCACCAGGCGGAAACTTTTCCGTTAAATTGGGAAGAGATTTTCCGCCGCCCGGCTCCCCTGGTGCTGGAAATCGGATTCGGCAACGGGGAATTTTTAATTGAATGGGCCCGCCGGAATCCCGATTGGAACCTGGTGGGAATGGAACTCTCACTGGAATCAATGGAACGCGCCTTAAAACGAATTCAGGCGGAAGGGTTAAGCAATATTCGGCTCATCCGGGATAATGCCAAGTTTGCGGTGAGAGAGCTTTTTGGGGAATCGACCCTGGATTACGTGATTATGAATTTTCCGGATCCCTGGCCCAAGGAACGTCACCGTCACCGGCGGACCCTGAATGCAGGGTTCATTCGCACTCTTGCCAATGTGCTGAAAAAAGGAGCCACTTTCGAGCTGACGACCGATCAGGGCTGGTATGCCGAAAATGCTAGCGAACTTTTTTCTGCTTCAGGAGCGTTCGAGGTGTTAGAATTTCGGAGAAATCTACATCGACCCATTTCCACCAAATACGAGCGCAAATGGTTAAAATTGGGCCGGGATATTTTTAACCTGAAAGTTGTTAAACGAAATACTTTAGATGTTGGACGCATAATTGAGGGAAAGAAAATGCCTCATTTTATTCTCCCTGGAAACGTCGATAGTCAGCAGGTTTTTAGCTTGAAAGATTTTTTCCATAAAGAAGACGGGAAAGTGTTTGCAGTAAAAGAAGTGTTCGCCGATTCCACTCGGGCGGTATTTTTGCTTAAAGTGGTTTCTACCGACGACGATTATAGCCAGACTTTCTATCTGGTGGTGGCTCCCCGGAGCGACGGCTACATTGTGAAAATCGATCAGGGTGTGCAACCGTATCGCACCCCCGCCGTTAAACTGGCGGTGCGGAAAATTGGGGAAATTTTGTCGCAGGAAGCTCAGTGAAAGTAAACCACGGGCAAGAGGGGGGTAAAAGTAAGCTTAACCTCAATAAATTTAGAATGTTAGATGTACGAGAACAAATTTTTTTTCAATTGACTTTGTATTCTTCTTCCCCTATATTCGATGCTTGTGTTTTTAAATTGGCGTAAAATGTATTCTAAAAAATCGCGTTATTAACAACGGAGGACAAAATTCGCATGCGGCGCAATTTAACCGTAAAAATTATCATCATCATTTTCTTTGTATTTTTATTCCTCTATCTTCTTTATCCGACCATTAAGTTTAATTATTTGTTAAGTCCGCAGGATAAAGAACGCCTTAAAATCGAAAATCCCAAAGAATACGAAAAGCTGCTGACCAATTCCATAAAGCTGGGGTTGGATTTGCAGGGCGGAATGCACGTCGTCATGGAGGTGGATATTGAAGCCTTGCTGAATGCGCTGGCAAAGAACAAAGACGAGCGTTTCCGGGAGGCGCTGAAGGAGGCCGATGAGATTGTTAAAAAGACCGATGAAGATTTTATTACTGTTTTTACCGAGAAGCTAAAAGAAAAAGGGGCCGACTTAGCTCGTTATTACGGCAGTAAGAGCCGGATGAGCCAGGACGACATTATCGAGTATCTGCGCAAGCAGGCGGACGAGGCGGTAAATCGTTCCCTGGAAATTCTCCGAAATCGGGTGGATGAATTTGGGGTGGCGGAACCGACTATTCAAAAACAGGGAAGTCACCGAATTATTGTGGAACTGGCCGGCATTACCGATCCCTCCCGGGTGAGGAGATTGCTGGGAAAAACCGCCTTGTTGGAATTCCGTTTGCTGAAGGACGCCGAAATTGTGCAGAACGTGGCCATGCGGATCAATGAATATGTAAAGGGGCAAATGGCCAAACAGGATAGCCTGAAAGAACAGAAAACCGAAGAGGCGCCCAAGGATACCTCCGTCATTACCGCCACGGAGCTGCTAAAAGAAACCGTGCAGGATACCGCAGCGGCTCAGGACACCACCCAATACGATTCCCTGTCGGAACAGCAGAAGAAGCTGTTCGAAGAGAATATCTTTTTTCAAAATCCCCGTGATCCGCAAACGCTGCTGGTGCCCAAAGCCAACGAAGCTCGCGTCAAATACGTGTTGAGTCTGCCGGCGGTCAAGAAAATTATTCAAGAAGAAGCCGGGGATGCGGAATTCCTGTTTGGTAAGGCCCGCAAAGGCGACGAATACGTCCCGGTTTATCTGGTGAATAAAGAACCGGAACTAACCGGTGAAACCATAACCGATGCTTATCCCCAGCCGGGCTCCGGTTACGATCCCTCTTCGTTTGGAAAATTTGAGGTTTCTCTTACTTTCAACGACGAAGGGGCTCGCATTTTCTCCCGGGTAACCGGCGCTAATTTAAACAAACGATTGGCTATTGTCCTGGACCGACGAGTTCACTCCGCCCCCACTATTCAGGCGAAAATTCGCGACGGTCGGGCCCGGATTACCGGTCTGGAGTCCATGGAAGAAGCCAAGGACCTGGCAGTGGTGTTGAAAGCGGGTGCCCTACCGGCACCGGTACGTATTCTGGAAGAGCGCACCGTGGGGCCGTCTCTGGGACGCGACTCCATCACTAAAGGCACTAATTCTGCCTTATTGGGCCTGCTGATCGTGGCTATTTTCATGATCATTTATTACAAATTCTCCGGATTCCTGGCTGACATTGCTCTGGTTCTGAATATCATTATCGTCCTGGGAGTGATGTCCTATTTCCATGCCACCTTAACCTTGCCGGGAATTGCCGGTATTATTCTAACCATCGGTATGGCCGTCGATGCCAACGTGCTGATTTTTGAGCGGATTCGGGAAGAGGCAGACAAAGGGAAAACCGTCTGGGCGGCGGTCGAGCAGGGTTACAGCCGGGCCTTCATTACCATTCTGGATGCCAACGTCACGACTCTAATTGCCGGGGTGGTACTGTACAACTTTGGTTCCGGCCCCATTAAAGGGTTCGCTTTAACCCTGATGATCGGTATTACCGCCAGTATGTTTACGGCGGTGTTTGTTACCCGTACCATTTTCGAGTTTTTGCTGGAAAAGAAATTGTTGAAAAAGCTTAGCATTTAAATACGAAAAATATTTTAAAAAATTAAGGAGACTGGCATACAATGCGGTTCTTTCGGAAACCTAGTATTGATTTTATGAAAAGTCGGAAAATTGCCTATGTTGTCTCGGGATCGCTCATCCTGATTTCAATTATTTCCCTGATTGTTCACGGTGGTCCCCGGTACAGTGTCGATTTCCGCGGGGGAACGTTCATGGAAATTCGTTTCGAAGATAAGAACGATCCCCAAAAACCGGTTACGGTGGATATTGGCAAAGTGCGAAAGGTGTTTTCGGAATTCGGAATGGGAAATGCAGAGATTAAACACTATGGGAGCCCCCAGGAAATTGCGGCTCGCGCGGATGTAATCGAAAATACCGACGCATTAATGAATAGACTGATTGAACGTTTGCAGGAAGCCTTTCCGGAATATAAAGTCATTGAAATGCGGAAAGAAACGGTGGGACCGAAAGTCGGAAAAGAATTGGTCGGCGCCGCAATTCTGGCCATTTTCTGGTCGATTATTTTTATTCTCATTTACATTATGTGGCGTTTTGAATTGCGCTTTGGGGTCGGAGCGGTACTTGCTCTGTTACACGATGTAACGATAACCCTGGGTGTCTTTTCGGTGTTGAACCTGGAGGTGTCTATTGCCATTGTGGCCGCTCTGTTAACCATTGTCGGTTACTCTTTGAATGACACCATCGTGGTTTACGACCGCATTCGGGAAAATTTACACACCTACAAACGCCGAACCATGGATTTTGCCCACATTATTAACACCAGTATTAATGAAACATTGAGCCGAACGGTCATTACCTCCGGTACCACTTTGATGGTGGTGCTAATTCTTTACCTATTTGGGGGCGAAGTGATTAAAGATTTCGCTTTTGCCCTGTTGGTTGGAATTGTGGTTGGTACGTATTCTTCCATTTTTATTGCTTCTCCGGTGCTGGTGGAGTGGGAAGAGAGGAAACTGGCGAGAGCTGCCAGATTAGCCAAGGTTAAAAAATAAGTTTTCTGCAGGCTGGCGGATTACTGGATTGCCCGGGAAAAAGGTGGACTGCGACGTAAAATTTGGTTTTCGAAATATTCATTTTTATTTTTGCTAAGGCATGGTAAAATTTGAATAATTGGTGAAATTATTACAGGAATAAATTTATGGAGATCAGCGAGCAAACCTTAAACGACGTGGTGGTACTGAACCTGAGCGGCAATCTCATGGGTGGACCCGAAGCAGTGCAAGTGAACGAAAAAATCAATCGCCTGTTAGATGAGAAGAAGTTGAAAGTGGTAATCGATATGGGGAAGGTAGAACGGATTAACAGTAGCGGGTTGGGAATATTGATCAAAGTGTTTACCACGTTTAAAACCAATGGTGGAACCTTGAAACTGGCCCGGGTAAACGAGAGAATCGATAAGCTGTTTCGGATTACCAAATTGAATGCGATTTTTGAGAATTACGATACGGTTGATGCGGCCGTAAACAGTTTTTAAATACGACTTTGTCGAGATGAATTCGTTGCATCAAGACATAAGCTCCGGTTCTTTTACCGGGGCTTTTTTATGGTTAAAGGAGGAATAGCATGGCAGTCAGCGTGGTGGTTGGGGCGCAGTGGGGGGATGAAGGTAAAGGGAAAATAGTGGATCTGTTGAGCGAACAGGCTCAAATCATTGTGCGTTATCAGGGGGGCGCCAACGCCGGTCACACCATTCAACTGGGGGAGAAACAGTACATTTTGCATCTGGTACCCAGCGGGATTTTGCATCCGGAGGCCGTCTGCATTATTGGGAATGGCGTGGTGGTGGATCCCGAAGCGCTGGCGGCGG
>JAJRXE010000147.1 GCA_024276455.1 Calditrichota bacterium | reverse complement strand
CCCTCCGCTGGAGGCGCAGGCTCCCATGGAGATACACCATTTCGGTTCGGGCATCTGGTCCCAGATGCGCTTGAGAATGGGTAATTCTTTAATGGCCACCCGACCCGCCACTAACATTAAATCGCACTGCCAGGGTGTAAAACGAATCGCTTCGGCGCCAAAACGTGCCATGTCGTAACGGGACGCCAGGGTAGCCATAAACTCGATGGCGCAACAGGCCGTCCCGAAGGGCATGGGCCAGAGCGAATTCTTCCGCGCCCAATTGACCAGCTTATCGATGCGGGTGGTAATCACATTTTTAAGACCCATTTCTGCCGCCATAAATGCCTCCTGAACAGTTAACCTGATCGGTAATTAACGGGGAGCGCCCAACACTCCCATTTAAACATTAAGATAATTATTTTCTCCAAAAAATAAAATATCTTTTTCATAAATGTTGTCCCTTGCCGCCGATTTCGGCATTAAAGCCCGCAGCCTTACGGGTTCCCGCTTCGTGAAATCAAGAGCGAAAATTTTTAATTTTTATTTTCAAGCTCCCAATTTGTACCAATCGCCAGCGATTCTTCCCATTACCGCCGCCTTTTCGATTGTTGAACCACCGAAAGCCGAAAATTCGGAGAGAATGACCGTCCGGGTGGTTGTCTCCGATCTTCCACCGACAGAATATGAGCAACGAATTGGAATTTCAGGATTTCCTTCTCGTGCCCCTGGTGCAATACAATCCGAAAACCCAAATTAAATCTTTATTTTTCCCCATCTTTTAATTAAATTTATTGGGAACAAAGAGCAGCCGCTTGATGGTTAAACAATAGTGGACTGGCAAAAGGAGGTTTGGCATATGAAATATTTCTGGTCAATTGTTCTGATCATCCTGGTTCCTCTGGCTAGCTTCGGACAATTTAAATCCCAGAGCAAACTCCCGCCTATCAGCGAAGCCATTAGCGGCGGCAGTAATTTTTTTCTGGGATTTTTAAATCCAGATAAATTTCAGATGCACCACACCTTTACCGCCTCCTACATGAGTATGGGCAAATACGGCATGATGGTCAATTCCTATATGAACACCATCAACTACCAGATCAGCAATCCCCTGTTCTTACGCTTAAATATAGGCTTGATGAATTCACCCTACAATAATTTCCCGATTCAGGGACTGAACAAACCGCAATTTTTTGGCGGCGCAGAGCTGTATTACCGTCCTTCAGAAAACACCACCATTAAATTCGGGGTAGACTTCGGACCGGGTTACTACTCCCCTTATGGCTACTATTACTCTCCCTTCGGGAGAGGCTGGTAAGGCAATAGCGGAAAAGGAGAACGGCAGGATTGACCAGAAGAACACGGCGTAACTTATCGGACCGGCGAATTAAACGGATTGTCAAGCGGAATTTAGAAGGAAAAGAAAGCTCACCAACAGAATTTACTCCCAAAACATCCTCTAACTTCGGGAGAATAGCACTCTGGACCACCCTGGCGATACTGGTGCTGGCAATTTATTTCGGGGTAAGCCAGATTCCGTGGGATTATCTGTTTGGTTCCCAAGAATCGCTAACCACCCAACCTTCCCGGGAGAAACCGCAAGCGGAACAAACAGCGCCGCGAGAACCGGCCCGGCAGTCCCCCCAAGAATCTTCTCCCGCCGGAGAAGACACCAGGGCGGAAAAGAAGCCGGAGGAATCGCGTCCGGTGGTCCATCCGGTTCCTCAGAAAACTCAGGTGGAAATTTTAAACGGCTGTGGGGTCAGCGGTATTGCCAAAAAAGCCACGCGTTTCTGCCGCCAGAACGACCTGGATGTGGTGGCAATGGGAAATTTCAAGAACTTCGACGTTCAGAATTCTTACGTTATCGACTGGATGGGCAATAAAGAGAAAGCCCGCTGGATTGCCCGCTTGATGGGCATCGATCCTAAGCGAGTCATTACCAAAATCGATCCCACGAAACAATTAGACGCAACTATCGTTTTAGGTAAGGATTATCGAAAACTGAAACCGTTTAAGCAATGAAACATAAAGGAGCAAATTTGACTTCCGCCCAACTGGCAGAAAAAATTGCCCAATTGGCCTGGGACAAAAAAGGCGTAGAAGTGACCATCATGGACATCCGCAAGCTCACCGATGTAACCGACTATTTCGTGCTGGTGAGCGGAGAATCGGAGCTGCACGTGAAAGCGATTTGCGATTTCGTGGAAGAAGAACTGGAAAAAGAAGGCGTACGTCCCTGGCACAAAGAAGGTTACCAGCATCTTAACTGGGTGTTGCTGGATTACGTGGACGTGGTGTTTCACGTTTTTCTGCCTCATGTACGGGACTTTTACGCACTGGAAAAATTATGGGCTGACGCAGACATAACACGGCTGGAGGAACATGTTACCGATCGAATCGCAACTGAGGAATGAGATTGACCGGGTTCTACAAGAACTGGGTTTTCCCCAAATTGATTACGTTTTTTCCATCCCAAAATTTGAGAATCACGGCGATTTGAGCATAAACGTGGCCATGCAGTTGGCCCGGGAACTCAAGAGCAATCCTCGTCAGATTGCCCAACAAATCGTGGAAAAGTTGCAGCCGGATCCCGAGCTGATTTCCAGGGTGGAAATCGCCGGACCGGGCTTTATTAATTTCTTCTTTTCCATCGGACTGCTGCAACGGGTGGTAAAAGACATTCTGCAGGAAGGCGAACATTACGGGCGCCAGGAGACCTTTCGCGGAAAGCGGGCCAATGTTGAATTCGTGAGCGCCAATCCTACCGGACCACTGACCATCGGCCACGGCCGCCAGGCGGTGCTGGGCGATACCATTGCCAATCTGCTGCAATGGCAGGGGTACGAAGTCACCCGGGAATATTACTTCAACAACGCCGGTCGTCAGATGCGGGTCCTGGGCGAATCAGTCCGCCTGCGTTACCTGGAGCTGTGCGGGGAAGCGGTAGAGTTCCCGGAGGACTACTACCAGGGTGAATACATCCGGGACATTGCCCGCCATCTTCACGAAAAATACGGTGATTCCCTGAAAGACCGTGACGATATTGAGATTTTCAAAAACACCGCCGAAGCGCTCATCTTTGAAGATATCAAGAAAACCCTGGCTCGGCTGGGCATCTACTTCGACGTCTTCTTCAACGAGAAGGATTTGTACGAAGACGGCTCCATCGAGCAGGTGATTGAGGCCTTCAAATCCAAAGGGCTGGCGTACGAAAAGGATGGTGCCCTGTGGTTTAAGTCCACCGCCTTCGGACTGGAGCAGGACCGGGTCATCGTCAAGAGCAGTGGCGAACCGACTTACCGGCTGCCGGACATTGCCTACCACCGCACCAAGTTCGAGCGGGGATTCGACCTGATTGTGGACCTGTTCGGAGCCGATCATGTGGCCACCTACCCGGACGTATTAGCCGGTCTGCGGGCACTGGGTTACGACGCCTCCCGGGTAAAAGTGCTGATTCACCAGTTTGTGACTCTCTACCAGGGCAAAGAAAAAGTGAAAATGTCCACCCGCAAGGCTAACTTTGTAACCCTGGACGAGCTGATTGACGAGGTGGGTGCGGACGTGACCCGCTGGTTCTTCTTGATGCGCAGCATGGACAGCCACCTGAATTTCGACCTCACCCTGGCGAAAACCCAGTCCGAGGAGAATCCGGTGTACTACAACCAGTACGCCCATGCCCGCATTTGCAGCATTTTGCGTAAGGCCGAAACACAGGGAGTGTCTTACGGCCGCACGGACACTCTGGAACGGCTGGGGGAGAAGAGCGAACGGCAGCTCATCAAAAAGCTGATGGAATTTCCGGCTTTGGTCGCGCGCAGTGCCGGTGAATTTGCTCCCCATTTGTTGACCCAGTACCTTTCCGAAGTTTCCACCGCCTTTCATAAATTTTATACAGAATGTTGGGTTTTGACCGATGATAAAGAGTTGAGTCAGGCACGCCTGGCTCTCTGTTTGGCCACCCGCACGGTGCTGGCCAACGGTCTGAAAATCCTGGGAATTACCGCACCGGAACGCATGTAAACCAATAAAAAGGGGAAGATGAACGATGTCCATTCTGGTCGTAGGGTCTATTGCGCTCGATACGGTTGAAACCGTTCATGGGAGAGTGGAAGATGCACCTGGTGGCTCGGCCCTCTATTTCAGCGCGGCGGCCAGCTTTTTCGCTCCCGTTAATGTCGTCGGGGTGGTGGGAGAAGATTTCGACTTCGCTGAAATCGAATTTCTAAAAGCACGTCAGGTGGATTTACGAGGCCTGAAAGTAGAAAAAGGCCAGACGTTCCGCTGGGGCGGACGCTACCATGCCGATATGAACCACCGCGACACCCTGTTCACCTATTTGAATGTGTTCGAGCAGTTCAATCCGGACATTCCGGAGGCTTATCGGAACAGCCGCTTCCTTTTTCTGGCCAATATCGATCCGGACTTACAGCTCAACGTGCTGAACAGCGTAAACGATCCCCGCCTGACCGTGCTGGACACCATGAACTTCTGGATCAGCGGCAAGCGCCAGCCGCTAGACGAGGTGATTTGCCGGGTGAATGTACTGATTTTAAATGACGAAGAGATCCGCGAACTCACCGGGATTGACAATATCCACAAGGCCGCCCGGGAGTTACTCACCCGTGGTCCCGAGGTGCTGGTGGTGAAAAAAGGCGAGCACGGGGCGGTGATGATTACCCGGGAAGATTATTTTTTCGCTCCGGCCTACCCGGTAGAACAGGTGGTGGATCCCACCGGCGCGGGTGACTCCTTCGCCGGGGGCTTTGTGGGCTACCTGGCGCAAAAAAATGTTTTGACTCCGGAATGTTTCCGGCAGGCGGTGGTTTACGGAAGCACCATCGCTTCCTTCAACGTGGAGTCCTTCAGCTTCGAGCGCCTGAAATCCCTACAACCCGAGGAAATCGAACAGCGGGTTGAAAGATTTCGGGAAATGGTACGGTTTTGAAAAGGGGGAATTTCCCTCGAAATGTCATCTTAAATCATGGGCCTGAATCCCCTCTTAAAAACGGCAGAAAAATTCGGTGTAAATGGTAAAAAGGCTCTTCCGCCCGCCTGGCAGCTTTTTGGGCCAACTCCTCGGAAGGAAAATACAACCAGAAGGAAATTTCATATTTCCCTTCCGTGTTAACCCCAAAACGTTGTAACTGCTCTATGATAAATTTTCCAGAATGGGGATGATGTTTTTCTTCCACAACCATTCCCTCGAATTTAACCCTTGCACCCAGCCTTAGTAATCTAAAAAAATTTTATTAATCTCCGAAAGAATATTCCCTCACCTTGTACCAAAAATTAAACATCTTAATAATTAAACGAATTTTGCTTCGAAGGTATGAACAATCCGGGTGGGTAAACTCCGCTAATCCAGTTGAAGCAATTAAGGTCGGTTGCTGAAACTTGCCCCGATATTTAGTCAGCTTCTTGCTACTCTCGCATCAAATTTTAACCGGGGCACAGGCTCCTTACTCCAAAGAAAGCACTTACCGAATTAAATCCCTGAAAAGATACCCCTCCACCGGGTAGGAATCGTAATAGAATTGCTTCAAGGTGGAATCTTTCGTGAATTTGTAAAAATAAATGTGAAAACGCTGTGCGGTTTGATTACGTAAAATTTCCACGGCTGCACTCAGCTCCTCCAGGGAATCGTAGGTAACTCCCAGCGGATCGTCGCGATCCGATCGGCACACCACCAGAATGTAGGTGTCTTTACCGGGAGGCACTTCCACCCAGTTCATATAATCCAGAATATTTTGTGCTTCCAGAGAAGCGGAAATGGAGTGGGTAATGACCGCCACTCCCTCAATCATCTTGTCTGGCAACACCTTCTTTGTAGAATCAGCCGAAGTTTGCGCGAAAAGTGTTCCGGTTACTAAAAGAAAAAAGAAGAAAACCATCTTTGAATATTTAAAATCGTTCATTTTTACTCCCTAAAAAGGATTGCAGACCCAATTTTCGATATCGGGAAATATTCCCTGTTTGTTTTACCTGCAAACCAAAAATTAGTTGCTTTTTTGAAAGAAATTGACAAAAAATAGGAAGGTTTTTTAAAACGTTACTTGCAGACCATCGTAAGCAATTTCGTAACCTAATCGGGCAGTGGTTTCCACCAGGCGGGGGTGCACGGGATTTCCTTCATGGGAAAAATGGGTGGCAAAAGCGCGTCCCTTATTTTTTAAGATCTTTTCTTCTCGCATCCGTCTGACGTGGGAAGCCACCTCTTCCGCATTCATGTGCCCGTCGCTGGAAGTCTGAAAGCCATGGGTATGATCGAGTACCACCAGATCGAATTGCCAGCCATGTTTTCGAAAAGCCTGCCAGACTTCCTCGAAAAAAACGGCGGTATCGGTGCCATAGAAAATAGCTCGGCCATCGAACTCGACCGCAAAAAGTAAGGCGCCCCATCCGGGGGCATGATTCGCCGGAAAAGCCATGACGCGATAATCGCCCGCCGTAAAGGATTGAAACGGTTCGATGCGATGAAAACGTAAGTTCAAAATAGCTTCTGCTTGTGTATGTAATAAATCGTATTCCTGCTTGTTGCCCTCAAATATCAAACGCGCCTGCTCCAGCGTCTGGGAAGAGGCGTAAAATTGTAGCTGTTCGGCTCCCACAATCCCATATCCCGGACTGCGAGAGAGCAAATGGGAAAGATCCAGATGATCCGCATGAAAGTGGGTTTGCAGGCAAAAACGCACATTGGTGAGGGAAATTCGGTGCATTTGGGAGGCGCTCATAATGTCGGGGCCAAAATCAATTAATAAATCGTCGTTAATCAGAGCAGCGGTCCGTTTCCGTAAACTGGGACCACCCCGCCGGCGGGCTTCTTCGCAATTAGCGCACTTGCAAAATGCCTGCGGATACGCATTCGCTGCCGAAGTACCTAAAAACGTAAACCGCATGGAACCTGTTCCGCCTCCTGCCATTTTCCTGAATCAGCGACACAATTAAAAAACGGAAAAACCTGTAGCCCAATTTTCCTGACCTCAATACAGACAAACCCGACCCGCATCGCCGGTCGGGCTAAAATTTAAAGCGGCTTCCCCGGCAAATCCAGCCGGGAATTATTTTCCCTGTTTGCCGCCCCAGACGAAACACCAGAATCCCCCATTCTTTGAATCCAGGCAGTCATTTCACTATCCGCCGAACAGCCCGCAACAGAACCGTCCCACCTAACAATTCTCCCAATACTAACAATTCCCAGTGATAGGTTGTGGGAACCGCGTTGCGCAGGATTTGAGGCGCTTCCAGGACAAAAGACAGAAAAATAATCAGCGCAGCGGCTACCAGAGTAAACCATTCCCCTTTCGTGAGCCGGAATGCATATCCTTTGTGCTCCAAACGCAGGATGAGCAGTGCAGCACCGACCAGCGAGAGCGCCACGATAAGCGGCGCCAGCACCGGACCGGCCCAGGGAACCGGAATGAGGAACAGCAGGTCCCAGGTGACCAGCGACTCCGGCCAGTTCAGAAAAACTTTCAGCCAGAGGTAATACCAGACATCCCAGACGCCAAAAGCCAGCATGAAATAGGCCAGCCGCGTCCAGGCTTTTCTTCCCACTAGAAAAGCAATGGACAAAAGCATGAAAATCGTAGCCGCTTCGCGTCCCAGTTCAATCAGGGCAATTCGGGTAGGAATGAACCGAATGGGAAAAGAAAATCCTTCCGGATAGTACAATTCCCGCAGGTACACCACCACTGCCGATTCCAGATAGGCCATCCAGATGGAAAAGAAAATCACACCCAGAACCGGGTAAAGGAAACGATTATCCTGCTGATTCATGGAACGATCTCCGGTTTAATCCGAATTCCCTTAATTTCATCCCTCCTCCCGGACAAAAATGAAACGATCGTCAAAAAAGAAAATGGATCGCGATCTCGTAAAAAATAAAACCCGGATTAGTAGTAAAAAGCAATTTCTTCGATTTTACCTTTCGAATAAATAAATTCACCTTCTGGAAGTTCCCAGGACACCTCGGCCTGACAGGGAATGAGCATGCCGCCTCGTTGCTGGTAATCCCAGTAGCGAGCATTCCAGGGAATCGCCTGGTAACTCCCGTTCACCAGACGGAAACGGATTCCCCTTGCCCGCACGATTTCCCCGCTTATTTTAAAATGAAAGGTCAGGGAGACCCGATTTTCTCCATCGGTTAGAATTGCCCGGGCCGTGCGTTCATCCACATTTTCCCAGCGCAAATGGGAGGATGGCAACAGAGCCGTGGGAAACCACACCGCTTCCGCCAACCAGCGTAGGAGTTCCCCCTGATTTAGCTCCGAGGAGGCGGAGGCATCAGCCACGGTTATGGTGCTAAAGAGCCGCGCCTGAAGTTTGCCTTCGCCCTGCAGGTAAGCATCCAGTACCCGGACCGTTAAGAGCGGCGCCATTTTAATACGAGCATCCCAGAGGAATCCGGGCGGATTTACGGTGAAATATTGACGGGCCGTCAGGGGCAGTTCCCGGCTGCTGCGTTCGTCCATCCGGAAAACAGCGCTTTGACGCAACTCCACCCGGCGAATTAGCTGCTGCCCGTCCGGCAACACTTTTTGAAAATAGCGTTGCACGGGAGCGGGCAAGTCCGTTAACCTTGAGGGCGAAACGCCGGTCTCGGTACGCCCCATTGCAGCCCGATTTAATTCCTGTACCATCTTTCGGAGGGATTTCTCCACCCGCCAGCCGTTGACGCGAATTGTGGCCAGGACGACCAAAATCAACGCTGCGAACAAAAAAACAAAATATTTTAGCATGAAACTGTTCCTCTTTTGGGTAGCGGATCAGCGGCAAAGAAAACGAGACGAGAAATCGCACCGCTGTTTTCTTTCCCGGAGCTTAACAAACCTTCCGGAAATCTGCAAGGATTTTCTCGCAATAACCGAAACCGCGGCAAGCACCAGCGGAAAATCCGGAGATGCGGTGTTCCACTGCGGACCTTCATCCGGCGCACTTCAATCCGGAAACTGAGGCAAGCGCAATTACAATTCGCGCCCGATCCGTTTAATGAACCGTGACGGTAAACAAATAATAGCCGACCAGGGCGGTTTCGCCCGGGGTTTCCGCCCGCACTTCAATCCGATGAGTCCCCGCCGGCAGATCGGCAGGTAACTTCCCCTCCCAGATGTGATCTGTTTTAATCGCGCCGTTCAACCAGCCTGGCAACGTGTCCCGGAATTTTTCCACGTACTCTACCAGAAAGGCGTCTTTCATGCGTACCCGCTGCAAAACCACCGGAGGTCCTTCGTCCACCCGCATGGTCACTTTTGCATCCGGAGAAGCATTAAAAATATTCACCCGCACCATCCGGGTCGCCAGAGCGGTTTGGGAAATCACCTTCTCAGGAGAAAAAAAACGCATCTGGTAAAGCTCTTTGTATTTGGCGGGAATAAACCGCTGGAAGAAACGATTTCCGGCAAAGGTAAAATAATAAAAACCGTTGGGCGAACCGTCCATGCAATGGGTTTCGGGAATGCCGCGGTCGTCCTTCGGACCGCTCCACCAGGCGCCACAACCCGCACCGCCGCAAATGGTGGGAAACGGGTGGCTTCCTTCCCAACCGTCTGTTTCGTCGAAAGCAAACCGTTCGATGAAGTGCATGTGGCCGGACAGGGAAAGCAAAAAGGAGCGCCCCTCTAATAATTTGAAGAGTTCCCGCCGGTTCACCACCTGGTCATACGGACCGCCAGCAAATCGGCTGGAAAGCGGAATATGGCTGAGCAAGACGATCAGGTGGTTCTCCGGCACGTAACGTAAATCTTGTTCCAACCATTTTAACTGAGCGGACGAAAGGTAGCCCCGGTACCCACCCCGAGATTCCTTTTCGGCATTCCAGCCCTGGTATTCCACATCGTCTAACACAACAAAATGCACCTTACCGTAATTGAAAGAATAGTACGGAGGGCCGAAATAGCGGGAAAAGGTGTCCAGTGCCCGGATGTCGTCTTTCGCCTGGTAGTTCATATCGTGATTTCCCGGCACATGGTAGAGCGGGATTCCCAGACGCGCCACCACGTCGAGGTAAAAAGGATACATGTTCAGATAATCGTACACGTTGTCGCCCAGAGCCAGGTAAAAGCTGGCCGGGTAATTTAGCATTTCTTCAATAATATCGTCCCGGAAGTAACCGATTTCCGTGGAATCCGCCGGCTGCGGATCGCCGACAATCAGAGCGGTAAAGGTGTCCGGCTCGCTCACCCGATAGAGAGGAAAATTCACCTGCTCCGGCAGCGGCCCGGTGGGGGCGATTCCGGGATAAACAAAATTTGCCGGGGTCCCCTGTTCATCGTGCAGGTAATAGAATCGGGGGCGAGAATACTCGTCCAGAGGCACCTGATAGCCCTGCGGTTTGGAAACGAACACCACCATTTTAGAATACGCCGGTAAACGGTAGTAACCCTGCCGATTCGTCACCGCCACCTCGTACTGATTGGAGACCACCACTCCTGCCAGAGGCGGTTCACCGGGATCGAAGCGACCATTCTGATTGGCATCTTCGAACACATAGCCCTGGACGAATCGTTCGTCGGTTTGCCCCGTTCCAAACAGCAACAGCAGAAACAATGCCACCCAAGTCAAATTTTTGAACATGACGCCCCCCGAAAATTTGGTGTATTTACCTCAGTTTTTTGTGCCAGCGCGAATTTATTCTCGATGCCTATTGAAGCTCAATATTCTTGATGGTGTTAATTAACAAGGTTTATTAAAAATTTGTCCGAATTTAAGATAGCTCATTGCTGCAACGACAATCGGAGGCACCCGATTCCGGACCCCTGGCCAATCAGACAGCAGAGAAGGGAAAAAAGAACGGGACTATCGCACAAATCGTTTCCTACCTTCCTGTTATTTCGCAAATTAAAGGCCTTTTTCGGTTTGATTCAGGTTGAACCTTCACAGCGGGTTATTTCGCCGCCTCTTTCTTGTAAACCCGGTGAAACTACTCACTCCGCCTTTTTTTCGTTGTAGCAACCCATCAGGCGGAAATCGGTGGTCAGTTTTTTCGCCTCCTCCAGCGCCTCTTTAATTTTGCTGTCGTGCTGGTCGCCTTCAAAATCCAGGAAGAAGGCAAAACTGCCCTGCAAATTGGGGAGCGACTCAATTCGGGTCAGATTGATTTTCCGCTTAGCAAACACTTCCAGTACCCGGAAGAGGGTTCCGGCTTTGTGAGCGGTGGAAAAAACAATGGAGCACTTTTGACCTTTCTCCTTATTCGGCTGTCGCGAGAAGACCAGAAAGCGGGTAATGTTCTGGTCGAAATCTTCAATATTCTCTTTAATGATTTCCAGATTGTAGAGCTCGGCGGCCAGTTTACTGGCAATGGCCGCAGAAGACGGCGGGGGATCTTCCGCCAGCATTTTGGCTGCCCCGGCGGTGTCGTAGTAGGGAATGGGCTGCAGTTTGTTGCGGGCCAGGAATTGCCGGCACTGCTCCAGCGCCTGGGTATGAGAATAGACCGCATGAAGTTCCCGGTAATCACATCCCTGGGGCGCCAACAAACAGTGGTGAATATGCAGCTCCACCGCACCCACCACATAAAGCTTGGTGTTCAGAATCAATTGATTCACTTTGTTTACCACTCCCCCGGTGTTATTCTCCACCGGTACAATGCCGTAATCGTAAATTCCGGCCTCCAATTCTTCGAAAATCTCGGTAAATTCGGTACAGGGAATGGGAATCAGGGAATCGTCCCACACCCGGGCTGCCACTTCGCTGTAAGCCCCGTGTTCCCCCTGGAACGCAATCAATTTGTAATCGCTGTCCAGAATTCTTTTTCCCTCGGTGAGAACCTCCTGGTAAAACTTCCGGTAAAACTCCGGATCGATTAACCCCTGCGACAATTTTTGCAGATCGCCGGCGAGATTCATTTCCTCAATCGCCTCGGTGGTGTTTTTTTTCAATCGCCGCAGCTTCAGCACCAGCTCCATGCGCGCGTCCAGCAGCTTTATTAACTGATAATCAATTTTACTCAGTTTCTTACGAAGGTCTTCGATTTTCATCGTTTCTCCTGATTTTTTAAAAACTATTAATGACACGAATTACCAAATTTTATTTAATAACTTTTTTCGTGATCATTCGTGAAATTCGTGGTGGTTAAACTCTTTTTCCAGCTGATGATGAAACGCTACTAACCGGCGGATTTTCCTCATCATCAGGTCGAATTGCTCCGGCGTCAGCGCCTGCTCCTTGTCCGAGAGGGCTTCTTCGGGTTTGTAATGCACTTCCACGATGATCCCGTCCGCCCCGGCAGAAACAGCCGCCAGACTCATCGGTTCAATCAGGCTGGGTTTTCCGGTGGCGTGGGAGGGATCGATGATGATGGGCAAATGGGAAAGCTCCTTCATGGCGGGCACCGCGCTGAGGTCCAGAGTGTTGCGGGTGTAGGTTTCGAAAGTGCGAATGCCCCGCTCGCAAAGAATCACGTTGGGATTCCCCTCACTCAGAATGTACTCGATGCTGTACAACCATTCTTTCAGGGAAGAATACATGCCGCGCTTGAGCAGTACCGGTTTATTGGCTTTACCCACCTCTTTCAAAAGAGCAAAATTCTGCATGTTGCGGGTGCCGATTTGCAGCACATCGGCGTACTCACATACCCAGCTTACATCACGCGGATCCACCACTTCGGTTACCACCGGCAAGCCGGTGGCTTTACTGGCTTTTTCCAGAATTTTTAATCCCTGCAAACCTAATCCCTGGAAGGAATAGGGCGAGGTGCGGGGCTTGAACGCTCCACCGCGCAACATGGTTGCCCCGGCTTCTTTAACCTTCTGGGCGGTAATCAGCATTTGCTCTTCGCTCTCCACACTGCACGGTCCGGCAATTACCACAAACCCTTTCCCAATCTCCACGTCCTTTACTTTAATGACGGTACGCTCTCTCCCATTCCGCGCGGCTAATTTCAAACTTTCCATGGTTCCAGCTTTCCATCCTTCTCTGAAGATTTCCCTGCTGCCCCTTATGGGCAATTTTAATTCCAAATATGAGAAATAAATCCCGGAATTTCAACCTTTCAAATCACGATTTTAAATCCAGAACCGGGCAAGCCGGATTCCGCCATCCTCGCCAAGGCGCCACGACGCAAGCTGATAATCAGGTTAGATGAATAGTGTCAGGCGGCTGGCAGTGGGTTCCTGCTCAATCTCAAAGTGAATGAAAACCGGTGGGAATGATTCAACAATCTTCCTGAAAAATATGACCGGGCAATTATTTCAAGAGCAGAATTTTGTGAACCGAATGGCGGTTTCCAGCCGAAAGACGAAGGAAATAAACGCCCGCCGGAAATCCGGACGCTTGAAATTGCACCTGGTGAAAACCGGACGGCATGCGCTTCTCCACCAGCACTTCCAGCAATTGCCCTAACGGATTGAACACTTCCAGGCGTACAAAGGAAGAACGAGGGAGGGAAAAGCGCACGGTGGTAGTCGGATTGAAGGGGTTGGGGTACACGCTCAGGATTCCAACCCGTTGGAACGAAGAATCCGCCCGTTTTTCTCCGCCGAGTGCGGTGGTCTGCACCGGGGAAGAATTTCCGTAATACACCCAGTGCAGGGTGGTGTCCCCGGCCGGAATTTGAAATACCCGTGCGGAATTCAAAAAAGACGCTTCGCTGCCGTGTCCTTCCAGAGCAAAGAGGTAGAACTGCTCCTCCCCCACCGTTTCCAAAGGGAAATATTCTACCCCGGAAAAGAGGTGGTAACTGGTGAGGTTGGGATTGTAGTTCTCCCGTTCCAGAGGAATCCGCAGGGTGTCGGCAGGTTCATCGGCTGGCAGCAGCCACACGCTGACCCGCTGACGGTTGTCTGCCGGATCATACCCCTGCGCCACGGCTGCTTCGGTGTGGAGAAATACCCGAAACCACACGGCCAGGGAATCCGGTTTGGGCGTCCAGGGCCGCCAGTCGTAGGGTTTGCGTCCGTCCAGAGCGTTGAAGAAATGCAGCGGCAGGATGGTGTCTCCGTTTACCCGGACAAAGGTGTCTCCGTGAGGGTGATCGTTGGTTTCTCCCAGGTCCCAACCGCTGTTGAGTCCCAGCCGGTTCGCGGCCTGCGACCAGAATTTAAACTGCAACTCCCTGCCCACCGGCACCATCAGCGTGGCGGTAAAATAATCGCCACCCCGGGAATGCAGTTTCACCTCGCTGACCTCTGACCAGTCCAGCACGGTTCCGTCGGAGAGGGTAAAGGGGCTCCGGGCATTCACCGCTCCGCGAATCTGAAACAGACCGTCCGGACCCACGGTGTCGGGAATGGAAGCCGCGTTGAGGAGCAGGGTGACCCGGGCGTAAAAACGGGGGCAGGTGTCCAGACTGTCGCCGGTTTGAAAAGCGTCCAGCGCGGGAAGGACCTCGCCGGTCTGATCAAAAAGAGCCATGTTTTCCCACACCGATCCGAATCCCGGCGAAACAACGTACTCCGGCTCCCAATACACAATTCCTCCACCGCCCTTTGCACACTTCACCACCCCGTTCAAATCCTGCAGGAAGCGGCGCTGCCCCTCCGGCGTGGGCGGGTACCCGGCTTTCGATTCGTCGAGATTGCTTACCAGATTCGCGGTAGCATCGAAATTCTGCAGGGTCCAGGGGTAAGCGGTTTCCACCACCACAATTCCTTTCCCGTAGCGGGAGTAGAGATGCTCCAGGTTGTACTGGAAGCGATCCATGCTCCCGTGCCAGAACGGGTAATAGGAAAGCCCGATCAGGTCGAAATCGACCCCTTGCTGGAACAGATTGTCGAAGAACCAGACGCTTCCGCGGTAGTCCCCTCCCCGGTCGATGTGAATCATCGCTCGAACGGAATCCTCCGGCACGGCTTCCCGAATCGCGCGGATGGCCGTTTTCAGCAACTGCCCGAATTTTACCCATTGGGCCGGGGTGTCGTATTCGCCCCCAACCCGGCCGTCCGGCCAGAGCATTCCGGTGGTAATCTCGTTGCCCACCTGCACAATTTCTGGTAAAACGCCTTCGGACTTAAAAACGGTCATTAAACGGTACGTGTAGTGGTACACACTGTCCACCAGTGCCGGAAAAGAAAACCCTTCCCAGGCCCGGGGTTTGTACTGCTTGCCAGGATCGGCCCAGGTGTCGGAATAGTGAATATCCAACAGGAAGCGAAATCCCAGGTTTTTGGCACGTTTGGCCAGGTACAGGGTGGTGTCCAGCCCGCTGTAACCGTCCGGCGGGGTGTGCCAGAGACGCAGGCGGATGGTGTTGTAACCGTGCTCTCGAAATATTTCCAGAGCATCATTCGTCACCCCGTTCTCCCGGAAACCCCCTCCTTTATTCTCGATGCGGTGCAGAAAGGAGAGATCGCCGCCAATCAGATAAGGAATTTGCGCCCTGATAGGAAAAATAATGTGTACGGAACAAAGTAAAAAGAAGGAAATTTTCATAAAATGCGACATGAATTCCCGCAAGGTTTTCTTTAGATTCCAAAATACAAATACCACATTGTAAATAAAAACCAAAATCCAATTTATTAAATTACTGGCACTTAAAGGAGTCCTGATAGGGACGCCAGAGATTCGCCCCGGCTTTCGAAGCCGGGGTAAAGAAAATTAGCACCCGTTTTCAAACGGGGGATTGGGGAGATATTCAAAAAATTCTCAAGGCCGTTCACGGCCTTTCCCGGAAAATTGTTCTGGATTTTTTTGGTGCAAATCCGTTAGATCCGTGTTTTCCGTGAGTAGATGACGGAGCTCTGGCTCCGTCGATCAACGCGGCGAAAGCCGCGGTGGCTACCTAGTGTTACAATTTACCGACTCTGGAGAGTCGGGTCACAGATTCGCGTCCCGCCAGGGACGCCTTGAGATTAGCCCCACGTCTTCAGCGTGGGGAAAAGAAGGCACCAAAAATATAATCAGGCCGTTTACGGCCTTTTTCCAACACGCAGGCCGTTTACGGCCTTCCCCTTCTGGTCTAAACCCGCTTCATCCCAACACGGGTTTGCAATATTTTAGATTGGTAAACTCGTCGAGAATTGATCATTCCCCAAAAGCAATCGCCAGGCCGGTACGGCAGTCGTGCAATTCGGTACGGATCAGACGGCGGGCCCGGGAAATGTCCAGAGAAACATCCAGGGGACGGGGGGCTACGAAGCGAGTTTCCCGGGATAGAGTGGGGATGAGTAAATCGGGGGAGAAGCGGTACATTTCGCAGAGCAGCCGCCCCATTTCATACCGGCTGAGCCGTTGACTCCCGCCCAGGTGGAGAATGCCCCGGTACTCATGAAACGCCAGCTCCCAGACCGCCCGGGAAAGATCGTTTACCAGCACAGGCGTGCGATATTCATCGGTAAAAAGCTTTACTTCCTCGCCTTGCTGCAATTTCTCGAACATGATTTCGGTAAAGGAACCCCGGCCGTTGAGGGACTTTCCGTAAAACAGAGCGGGTCGAATTACCAGAGCATTTGAATGGTTTTCCAGTACCCACCTTTCCGCCTCCGCTTTGGTCCGCCCGTAAACATTGAGCGGGTTGGGCGGGTCTTCCTCCCGGTAGTTCCCCTTCTCTCCGTCGAAGACGATGTCGGTGGAAATGAACAGAAAGCGAGCCCCGGCCTGTTCCGCCCTTTCCACCAGCTGGCGGGTGGAATCCACATTTATTTGCCGGGCCAGCCGGGGGTGACGCTGGCATTCGTCCAGAGAAGCCAGGGCGGCGGTGTGAATCACCACCTGCGGACGCACTTCGTTCCACCACTGCCAGTCGGTGGTCAGAAAATCCACCGGCAGGAAGGTGACTGTCTGACCGAAACTTTGCGGTTGGTTTGTGCGGTACTGCAGCAGGAGTTCAGTATGCGAGGGGGCATCGCGAATTAAATACCGCCCCAGGAATCCGGATGCCCCGGTGATGAGCACTCGAAACACGGGATTCTTCCTCTCACCAGTGCCACAGGAGATTTACTTTAAACGTTTCCCCTTCCAGGCGCGAATAGCGGTAGTCGAAATACAGTAGAGAGCTTTTGGCGGATTGCTCTCGTTTTTCCTTCCGAAAAATGCGCAGCATGTCCACCGCGCTGACAATGCGGTTGAGAATCAACCCGCTGATTACAAAGGTCGCCCGGCGTTTCCAGTTAAGCTCGTCCAAACGTAAGTCATTGTATTTTAAACGGTTGTTTTCCGAATCCCACTGCCAGTAGTATTCCGGCGTTTCGGGATACATGCCCGCAATGTCGCGGTTGTGCAGGCGACTCTCGTTAAAACGGTAAATATTCTCGTAATACCCGATGTCGATCCAATACTGTTCCGATTTTCCGGGAGCATACACCCCGGCGTGCAGGGTGGCAAACGCCCGGTAATCCTGCCCGATCTTGTCGGCATAGGCCAGACTTCCGAAGTAGCTTACCCAGAGGGCCAGGTCGATACCCAGGAAGACCTTTCCGCGGGTGGATTTTCCCGCCGCCAGCTGCCCGCTTCCCGGTACAAACAGGGAATAAAAAATGTGTTTCAGGCTGGCGGGAGAGGGTGATTGCGCCTTACCGGAATCCGAAAGTGCCAACCCGTTCAGTGCCCGGCGGCTTGCCAGGACATTTTCCTTCCAATCATGTTGCGCCTGGAGGGAGCCCGCCAGAAACAGGCCAATCAAAACAGCCAGAATGACTTCGCGTCCAGTTTTATTTACCATTTTCTTTCTTCCAATCCTCGATCTGGTTAAT
>JAJRXE010000146.1 GCA_024276455.1 Calditrichota bacterium | reverse complement strand
TTCGTTTTTACCTCTCTCTTTCCGCTGGCGAAATGGGCTGACGATTCTCATTTTACTCTCTTACATGGTTCTGACCGGGAACAGTCCTTCGGTAGTTCGAGCCACGTTAATGAGCAGTGTTTTCCTGCTGGGTACGGTGTTCGAGCGTAAACAAAATCTGGTGAACACGTTATTCGCCGCGGCGCTAATCATTTTGCTTTTTGCTCCCCAGCAGCTTTTCTGGGTGGGATTCCAGTACTCCTTTGCGGCGGTCTGGTCTATTTTGCTTTTTTACCCCCGGTTGCGGCCCTGGGAACACAAGCTGGTTCAGTTCGTTCCCGGGGCGAAAGGGCGGAAATTTGTGCGCCGGGCTATTTGGGCTCCTTTCTTTGTTTCCGCGGCCGCTCAGCTGGGCACCATCCCGATTACCATGTTCTATTTCCAAAAAATTTCCTTTGTTTCTTTCTTTCTTAATCTGCTGGTGATCCCCCTGGTGGGTTTTATTTTACTTTGCGGAATTGTGTTACTGGGGCTCTCCTTTCTGGCTCCCGGCTTCACTCTCTTTTTGCAAGAGCTGTTGCACGATTTAATCCGGGGGTTGTTTCGGCTGGTGCATGCCTCGGCCGCTTTGCCCTGGGCTTACCGGGATTTACCGCGAGTGGGATACCCGCTGGTTCTACTTTATTTGGGGATCATCCTGATTTTTCTTTGTTGGAAGCGAGAGGGCTTTCGGCCCTGGCGCTGGAAGGTAATGGTGTCGGCAGCGCTTTTATTCATTGTAGTAATTTTACCGCCTCCCGCCCAAACGGACATTGTCTTTTTTGATGTGGGCCAGGGAGACGCGGTTCTGATTCACACCCCTGGAAATTGCTGGATCCTGGTGGATGCCGGTCCGGCTGGACCGCAGTGGGATAACGGAGAGCGGGTTATCTGGCCGGCTCTCCGATTTCTTGGTACGCTTCATCTAAACAAGCTGTTTATTACCCATTTCCACCGCGATCATTACGGGGGAGCATTCTCTCTGTTACGGCGAGTAGAGGTGGATTCCGTCTATTTCCCGGAAATTGGTTACCCCGACCGGGCAAAAGACAGTCTTTTGACCGTTTTAAAGGAGCGGAATATTCCCTGGCGCGCTCTGAAAATGGGTGACCGGTTGATCGTTGATACCTGGAGTCGTATTTACCTGCTGGCGCCGTGGCCCGCTTTTTTGAATCCTCAAACAGTTAATGGGCACAGCGTGAACAATACTTCCCTGGTTCTTTTAATCAAAATACGGGAAAAATCCGTTCTGCTGACCGGGGATATCGAATTCCCGGTGGAACAACAAATGACCGGTTGGGGGAAAATACTACAGGCGCAAATTCTCAAAGTCCCCCACCATGGGAGCAGCACCTCCAGCACCCCCGCATTTTTGAATCACATTCATCCCCATTGGGCGGTCATTTCGGTGGGAAGGAAAAACAAATTTGGGCATCCCTCTCCGGCGGTTTTGCATCGCTTAAAACAGCGTGGCATCCACTATTTTCGAACCGATTCCCTTGGAGCGGTCTGGTTCCGACTTAATCTCAACCACTGGGCGTTGCGACGGTGGTAAAGGGAATCGATGCGGTCAGTTCTCGAAATGAAAGGTAAGTGAATATCTTCATCAAAAACAAATAATTTGGAGAAAAAAGTGCCCAAATAGAGGAAATAAATTGGTATTGTTAATGATCTTACAATGTTCTTGAAATTTATATTTTAGAACATTATATTTTTCTCAAGGGGAGGATGTTTATTTTTAGCTTTTTTATTTTTTCATCCATAAATAAATCATAAAGCAGGAGATCCTACTATGCGCTATGTGAAGCATTATGGAACGTGGGCGTATATTCTGCATCGTCTTACAGGATTGGCCCTTACCGGTTACATTCTCATCCACATCTACTTGATTAGCGGAGTCCACGATCGGGTTAGTTTCCAGGAGGAGATGGCGATTTTCAATAATCCCATTTTTAAATTGTTAGAGTGGTCGTTGTTCTCCATTGTTATTTTCCATGCTCTGAACGGCATTCGCATTTTCATCATCGATTATTTCAATGGCGCGCGTTACCACAAGCAGCTGCTGACGGGCGTTTGGATTTTAAGCATTGTTTTATTTGGGGCCATGGGCCTGATTATGTTCACTTAATATTCTTAATCACAGGAGGTTAACAAATGGCTTATAAATACGAAGGTGCGGGGACGTCCGGTGCATTTGCCTGGTTCTTTCAGCGCATTACCGGTTTAGTCCTGTTTGTGCTGGCCTTAGTACATTTTTACATTGCCCACCGAACCTGGGAATCGGGACATGATTGGCAAACCGTGGTGAATCGTCTGGCCAGTCCCTACATGAAAACGTTTTATCTGGTGTTTGTGTTTTTAGCCTTGTGGCACGGTTTGAATGGCGTGTGGGAGGTAATTCGGGACTACAACATTTCGGCCGGATGGCGTAAGTTGATTTTTGCGGTGATTTTGGTGATGGGAATTGCCATTGGTATGTTGGGATTCATTACCGTCTTAACCATTCCCAAACCGTAATATGGTGAATTTTTAAACAAAGAAGGGTTCAAAGAAAAGAAAATAGAAAACTGAAGAGGTCAAAATGGTAATAGAACATGATGTTGTTATTGTTGGAGCCGGATTAGCGGGATTGCGGGCAGCTTTGGAAGCATCCAGATATTACGATGTCGCGGTTGTTTCCAAAGTTTTCCCGACCCGTTCTCATAGTGGGGCCGCACAGGGAGGAATTGCCGCCGCTCTTGGCAATGTGGAAGAAGACCACGTGGATTGGCACTTCTTCGACACGGTGAAAGGAAGCGATTATCTGGGTGACCAGGACGCTATTGAAGTGCTGGTGAATGATGCGATTCCGGCTATTTACGAGCTGGAACATATGGGTGTACCGTTTAGCCGGACGCCGGATGGGAAAATCAATCAGCGAAAATTTGGCGGTCATACCCGCAATTACGGCGAAGCGCCGGTGTTGCGAGCCTGTTTTGCGGCCGACC
>JAJRXE010000145.1 GCA_024276455.1 Calditrichota bacterium | reverse complement strand
TTTACCGGGGATTTCTCTGGTACATTCACGTGGACGAAGGCCCCATCTTACCAGTGGATTACTTGTTTGCCCGTTACGACGCCTTTGCCCATGTAAAAGACGATATGTTTGCCACCAAAATTGCCTTTGCGGCTTTGTTGAATTTTCCCCTGCCCACCCTGGAAGAGAAAATCCAGCAGGGGTTGACCTGGAGCCGGCACCGGTGGGCGGAAGTTCGCCTGGCAGAAAAATTTCGCGATCGCATCCCGGCCGAGCTCGAGCAACAGCGCAGCCAGGCTTATGTGGCCGCAGACGACTACATCAGCAATTACAACATTTACATGCACCATTTGCTTACGGACGAGGGAGAACGCCTCTTTCCGGAGGGGCTAAAACTCATCTCCCACTGGGGATTGCGGGACGAACTAAAAGCTCAGTATGCCAATCCGGACGGCCTGACCTGCCAGCGAATGATCCAGAAGGTCATGGAACGAATCATCCGGCAAGAAATTCCTCAGGTGGTGATTAACAATCCGAACTACGACTGGAATCCCTACCAGAATACGGTGTTCAACGCGGGAACTTCCACTGCGGTAGCCGTCCGGGCAGAACCCAACACCCGTTACCGCCACTTGCTGAACATTTTTCAAGCGGAACGCAAGGTCGATCCTTACACTCCGGATGCTCCCAGTCTGATTGCGCGGCGCTTCCGGCAGGACCGCGAAATTCCCGAAGAAGAGGTGGAAAAACTGCTACAGGAAATTCTTTCGGCACCGGTGTTGAAAGACATTGCCGCCATTATCCAGAAACGGTTGAATCGTCCGCTGGAACCCTTCGACATCTGGTACAATGGATTCCGGTCACAACAGCACATTTCCGAGAGCGAACTGGACAAAATTGTTAGCCGCTATTACCCCAACGTGCAGGCGTTCCAAAAAGATTTACCCCGCATTTTAATGAAACTGGGTTTTTCTCCTCAGAAAGCGGCTTTTCTGGCCAACCACATCGAGGTGGACCCCTCCCGGGGCGCCGGACACGCCATGGGAGCCATGATGCGAGCAGACAAATCCAACCTCCGTACGCGTATCCCCCCGGGCGGCATGAAGTACAAAGGATTTAACATCGCCATCCACGAATTGGGCCACAACGTAGAACAGGTGTTTTCGCTGAACGAAATGGATTATTACACCTTGCACGGGGTTCCTAATACCGCGTTCACCGAGGCATTCGCCTTTGTTTTTCAATCCCGCGATTTAGAGGTATTGGGAGTGAGCCATCCCTCTGCAGAAGCAGAAAATCTGCGCGCATTAGACGACCTCTGGAGCGCTTTCGAGATTTCCGGCGTGGCGCTGGTGGACATGTACATCTGGCGCTGGATGTACGAGCACCCCGAAGCGACTCCGGAAGAGGTAAAAGAAGCCATGTTACAAATTGCCAAAAAGGTGTGGAACCAGTATTTTGCGCCGGTATTGGGGAAAACCGATCAGATTCTGTTGGCCATCTATTCGCACATCATCGACAGCGGCATGTACATTCCGGATTACCCGCTGGGGCAAATCATCTCCTTCCAGATTGAACAGTACCTGAAAACCCGCCCGCTGGCCACCGAAATGGAGCGGATGTGCAAGCTGGGCAAACTGGCACCAGAGGTGTGGATGCAGAAAGCGGTGGGTCAAAAAATCTCGCCTCGGCCGTTAATCGAAGCAGCCAAGCAGGCAGTGGAAAGTATGAAATAATTCCAACCATTGCGCCAATGCTTTACCAAGGCCAACGGCCTAATCCGGTTCCGCGAGGGCGAGTTAAAACGCCCCGCGGTCGCCCGGGTTGCTGAGTGTAGACTCTCTTTTTCTTAACCCTCCTTCTCTTTCTTTGCCTGCCAATAAAATCACCCGAATTTACCTTGAATTCCCCGTTAAAATATGGTAGATTTAGCAGGTTTTTTTCAAGGGAACTAAACAACCGGAGGTTGTTCTATGACGATCGCACCAAAGAACATGGCTATCTTAGTTGGTGGAGGTCCGGCCCCGGGAATTAACAGCGTCATCAGCGCTGCTACCATCCGGAGTCAGCTCGAAGGCATTGAGGTACTGGGAATTAAGGACGGGTTCAAATGGATTATGAGAGGCGACGTCTCTCACATCAAAGAGCTCACCATCGAAAACGTCAGCCGCATCCATTTTCGCGGCGGCAGCTACATTGGTATTGCTCGCGATAATCCCACCAAAAACAAAAAATATCTGGAGAATGTGGTGACTTCCTTATTGCGCCTGAATGTGGATAAACTGATTACCATTGGAGGCGACGACACCGCCTACAGTGCCATGCGGGTAGAACAGTTAGCCGCCGGGCGCATTCAGGTAGTGCACGTTCCCAAAACCATCGACAACGACTTGGATTTGCCACATGGTATTTGCACTTTTGGCTTTCAAACGGCCCGGCACATTGGGGTCGATATCGTAAAAAATTTAATGGTCGATGCCCAAACCACCTCTCGCTGGTATTTTGTGGTGTCCATGGGCCGCAAGGCTGGACACCTGGCCCTGGGAATCGGGAAGGCGGCCGGCGCCACCCTCACCATTATTCCCGAAGAATTCCCGGAAGAGAAAATCCGCCTGCACAAGATTGTTGACATTCTGGTTGGTGCGATTATTAAACGGCTCAGTTACGGCCGCCCGGACGGAGTCGCCATTCTGGCGGAAGGACTGGTGGAACGGTTAGATCCCCAGGATCTGGAAGTATTGCTGAAAGTGGAGCGGGACGAACACGACAACATCCGGCTGGCCGAGGTGAACTTCGGGGAAATTCTCAAGTTCCACGTGCAGGACGAGCTGAAAAAATACGGCCTGAAAGCTACCATTGTGGCAAAAAACATTGGTTACGAGCTGCGCTGCGCCGATCCCATTCCTTTCGACATGGAATACACCCGCGACCTGGGCTTTTGCGCCGCCCAATTTCTGTTAGAAGGGGGCAATGCGGCCATGGTTTCCATTCAGGAGGGACGATTTGTACCCATTCCTTTCAAGGCGATCCTGGATCCGAAAACCGGCCGTACCCGGGTACGCATGGTGGACGTCAATTCAGAATATTACCAGATTGCCCGCCGTTACATGTTACGCCTAAGCAAAGAAGATTTCGAAGATCCGCATGAGTTAGCCAAATACGCCGCCACCGCGGGCATTAGTCTGGACGAATTCCGTAAACGATTCTACTACATTGCCGAATCGGACGTCTGGATTAACCCGGATTTGCGACCGGATCGGTTCCTGTCTAAAACGAAGAATAAAAAGGAGGCGGACGTACTACTGGAAAACAAACCGGAAAAAGAAAAACCAAATCAAAAGTAGATCCGATTTAATTCGATGTTTAAGGAAGGAGGCCAGACCGGTCTCCTTTTTTATTTTGCTTACCGTGGCGATTTCCGGAGTTTCCGGCCAGCCTCACCGCCCAGGTGCTTGAATAGCCGGCCAGCCGTTTAGCGGTAAAGGCGGAACTTGTCGCCCAGATATAGTTTGCGGGCTTCCGGATCGTTGGCTAAGTATTCGCTGTCCCCCTGTTTGAGGATTTTCCCTTCAAAAAGCAGGTAGGCATGATCGGTGATGGAGAGGGTTTCGTGGACGTTGTGGTCGGTAATGAGAATGCCGATATTCTTCTCCTTCAACTTCTTCACAATATTTTGAATGTCCTGTACCGCAATCGGATCGACCCCGGCAAACGGTTCGTCCAGAAGGATGAATTTCGGATTGGTGACCAGGGTACGGGCGATCTCGGTGCGACGTCTTTCGCCGCCGGAAAGGTTGTATCCCTTATTTTTGGCAATGTGGGAAATCCCCAGTTCTTCCATGAGCTCCGCCGCCCGCCGCTTGCGCTCTTCCCGTTTGTAGCCCAGCACCTCCAGAATGGCCAACAGATTCTCTTCCACGGTCAGTTTGCGAAAAATGGACGGTTCTTGCGGTAAATAGGAAATTCCTCGTCGGGCTCGCTTGTACATGGCCAGGTTGGTAATGTCCAGATCGTCCAGAAAAATGTGACCGGCATTGGGACGAATCAACCCGGTAATCATGTAAAAGGTGGTGGTTTTGCCCGCCCCGTTGGGTCCCAGTAATCCCACAATTTCGCCCTGTTTCACTTCCAGGCTTACTCCGTCCACCACTCGCCGCTTTCCGTAAATTTTTACCAGATCGCGCGTGTAGAGAATGGAGCGTTTGCGCTCTCCGTTCCCCTGTTCCAAAATCAATCCTCCGTAATTGGACCTTTAAAATCGGCCGGGTAGTAGGTTCCCCGCGCCCCGCCAATCACCGCGATGCTGTCCAGTTCGTTGTCTTTTAAAAAGATTTTAATCGTGTCCGCCGAAGCCACATTCACTCCCTGGGCCTCACTTTCCTCGGTCAAATAATATTGACTCCGGGCATTGGACACTGCCCACAGCTCAGTCAATTTCCGATTAGAAATATACATGATGATTTGGCGCCCTTCCAGCCGGTTTTCTTTTTTTAACGCCGAATCGACCACCGAAATGGCTTTGGCTCCCCCTTTCACCAGAATCTGCTTTAATTCCATTTTCTCCAGAACCAATTGGATTTCTTTCCCGAATATCTCGTTTTCCTCTTGAACTGCGCGGGGATTTTTCTCCAGAAAGACCAGATCTTTGTCCAGCAGATAGACGGCGGAGTCGCAGGTGGCGTGCAGGTTCTCCTGGTAGATGTGCACCGAATCCAGGGCAATGGCGCGGGAATTCTCGCCGAAATAATATTCCATGCGCCGGCTGAAAATGTGCAGGGTATCCTGTCCGGTGCTGTCCACCTGCCAGAGGTGAGCGCGACGTTCCACGTAAGCCAGCGACCGCTGCGGCAGGTATTCTCCCCGCCAGGCGGTAATGTACACCCGATTTGTCTGATCGTTCATCCACAGGCTGCCGCGGGCAAAAGCCTGGTCGGTTTCGTAATAATATTCCAGATAGTCGCAGCGCATTTCCTGAGCCGGACGGTTAATGCGTACCTGCCCGCGGGCAATGGCCAACTTGCGTTCCTCAAAATAGACCACCCGGCGCGCCGTGAGAACGGATTTTCCCCGGATTAAGCGCACGTTTCCGGTCAGGGTAATTTTCTTTCCCAGCTCGTCGTAAACCGCCCGGTCACAAAAAATTTCCAGGGTGTCCTGCCGGACGTGAACATCGCCTTCCAGAATTTTCAGAGGGATGCCGTCGCGCACCTCCCCGCGAGAAATGCTGGCATGAATCAGCTCCAGACGGGAGGGGGCGCGTTTCTCCACCTGACCAAACAAGTAACTGAAGGTGAATCCCAGCAAGACCAGCAGGGGGAAAAGTCCGGCGGATCGGGGAGGAAATTTTGCAGCACAGTTTTTTTTCATTTTTCCATCGGAATTTTGCGGCGTGAATAGCCCCGGGCATTGCGCAACTCGTAATTCTTCAAATCCGGGTCGGAAATGAACGAATCGCCAATCAAGGTGTCCTCGGCAGTGGTAAACGTTACCGGCACATCGCTAATAATTTTTTGCTTGCGATTGTCCCAGCGCAGCACTTCTGTTTCCAGAACCACGCCGCTGTCCGACACCACCACCACATGCCCGCGCGCTTCCAGATCGTTGGTGCGGTTGTAAACAAACCCGCTGTCGGCCGTCAACACAGACATGTGCTTCCCTTCCCGGTTGTAAAAATCGATATGAATGCTGTCTTTCAGGACGGTAAGATTCTTTTTATTGTACAGGGCAATGTAGCCCGCCCACACTTCTGCCACCA
>JAJRXE010000144.1 GCA_024276455.1 Calditrichota bacterium | reverse complement strand
GGGTTACTTCGTATTCCGCCGAACGGCCGGACCAGTGCAGCGTCAGAGAGGTGCTGGTGATGTTGTCGGCGTAAAAGTAGATCGGGTCTTCAATCGTGCCGATGTGGGCGAAGGCTGTCCCCCAGCGACCGTATTCGCCGGTAATTGGATCGGGTGAAGATCGGGGAAGGGCATATTCATGGAATACCCAAAAAGTGAGTTCATCGGCCGGATCCAGGGCTGCACCGCCGTAATCGCCCCAGCGGTTACGGCCCCATTTTCCTAAGAAGGTCCGCCAGTAAGAATCTTCGCCAGCCTTCAGTTCTTCGGAACTTTGTAAGGTGTTGTTTTTGATTAAGGCATAGTATGCTCCCGGATTTAAATTAGGTCCGGAAGCGGAAAATACAATAATTGCATCTCCATCTTTGTTAGGAACAATAGCCGGATAGTACGTATAAGTTTCTGTCGCAATATCTTCTCCGTCCACATATCCTTGCGCTTCAATGGAAAGACTGCTCCAGTTCGAGGTATTAACTTTGAACCAGAAGGCAGTCGCCTGCCCGGCTTCGCTCCCCGAGGAGGGATTGGTGGTGTATGCTCCCCAGAGGGCATTGTCCCTCCAAACGCAAAACATGGCTCGATCGTCGCCAGCATCGATATAGTGCTGGGGATCGGTGTCATCTTTCTGAGGAGCTTCCGGCACGCCTGCCGCATTGTTGTGGATTTCGCCCGGATTCACCGTTTGGGCGTAAAAGTAAGGTCCGCCAGAGGCACCTAACGGATCGTCCACCCGCATAATCATGATTAAATCGTTGTAAGTACCGTTATCCCATTCGGAACTGAAAATGTAATTATCCGTGCTTCCGGTCGGATCGCCGTACATATGCGCCGGTTGCATGGTAAACGCCTGGTCGGTTAGCCCGGCGGCTGTGGAGGGGTCGTAAACATTGACGCTCGAGGTGCCGCCGTCGTACAAGCCTCCGGTGCCCACTCCTTTGTCTATTATCCACAAACGGGTGCCCTGGTAGCCGGAGGTAAATCCAAACATATTGCCCGAAACATATAAGGCTTGTGGACCAACTCCTAATTTAGGATAGTCTGGCCAGGTTTTGACTCCATTTATGGTAACCACGGCATCCCATTTCTGGTAATACCAGGTTCCGTTGGGGTCGCTGTCGTCCGATACGGCAAGGTGGAGAAAAGCGGCCTGGTCGTTATCGCTTTCCTCTACCGCCATAATCACAAACCGATCTTCGTACTGATCGTAAATTGCCCAGGCATCGAATAACCCGTAGGTAGGAGAGGAACCGGTGAAAAAACTATCGATACCTGCCTGATATTGGTTAGTGCGGTCTTTACTATACCATTCTACCGTTATATTCACCACATCCAGAAAATGGTTCGGACCTACTGCACAGGTCGGATCCGGAGGGATGGTGGCACTCCCCCCATTCAGGGCCGCGTTTTGGTCATAATCGATGGCGATGGTGGCTGTACCAATCATATTGGGAGATGCGAGCAGCGATTGTAAGGGTTGTTGGGGTTTGGGAAGGGTGAAAGAGCCGGAAGGAAGATTAATAATCGGGATCTTTCCTTGTTGACGGAGCTTGTTAAAGAATCCACCGGCTGAAAGGCGTTTCTCACCTATATTTTTGACCTGAATCTCCTGCCCCCAAATACTGGTGGTCAGCATGAGCGAAATAATCACCGCTGATATCCAGAAAGAACGGAGAGAAGTAAATCGAGACAGCATGATACCTCCTTGATTTTAAATTAACCGTTTCGTAATGCCATTTATTTTAACAGAATTATTTTCCGAGACCGAACTTCTTTTCCGGCACGAAGGCGGAAAATGTAAGTACCGCTGCTAACTATTTTCCCAAATTGGTTTTTGCCGTCCCAGGTAACCGTATGCCAACCCGCTTTTTGGGGATGATTGACCAGTGTGCGCACCCGCCGACCATTAATGTCGAAGATCTCCAATTTGACCACCCGATTTTCCGGGAGACCGTAGGCAATGGAAATCTCCGGATTAAAGGGATTGGGATAGGCGTTTTGAACGGTGAATTTCTCGGGAATGGCGGTGGCGTTAAAGGTGATTTCAATCGTTTCCAGGTAATGGATTTTGCCCTGGTAATTGACGTCAGCTAGCCGGTAAGAATAGGTTTCTCCTTTCCGGACGTCGTGGTCGGTGAAGGAATAATCGGTCGAATGGGAAACAGTGCCCTGCCCCCGTAGTTTTGCGTGGGTTTGGTAGTCTGCAATGGATTGCCACACAGTGTCCGCGGCGGTTTTTCTCTCCAGAATGAAGCCCTGGTTCATGACTTCGCTTTCGGTGCGCCATTGCAGGAGAATGCCCTCTTCTACATTTTTCGCCTCGAAAAGAGTGAGATTCACCGGAAGGGGATTGTCCGCCCCGCCACCAATAGCAAATTCCGAAAAACCGCTGCCGATTCCGGTCCATTCCACCACGGTTCCGCTGCCGCTGTAATTGTTGGTGCCTTCAATGCTCCAGGGAGTGGTGCTATCGGCACGCTTTAGGAGATAAAGGGTGGCGTAATTACTGATGCCAGACATGCCATCTAAATCGAGACTGAGGCTGTACACTCCATCCACCGTGCCGGAGAGGAGAGAAATCTTCCAGTAGCGGTCACCTGAAACCTGCATGACTCCGCTGGGTAAACTCCCCACGGTGCCGGGATCACTATCGTATTTGATGCTTTCCAGGGTGACTTCTCCGCTATTTGCGCTGGTAAATTGAACGGCAGAAAAGGTGTTCGGGAATTCGTATTTTTCGGTGCTTCCGGCAATAAAGGTGTGAAACGCCTCTCCGCGAATGGTGACATCGTCAATAGCAATGTCGCTTTGCCAGGAGGTGCCGGTGATGCCGCGAAAACGAATGCGCTGGACCGAGCCGCTTTGATAGCCCGACAAATTAACCGTGGCAACTTTCCAGTCTGTGCCGTCGCTGCTCTGCTGGCCGGAAAGCAACAGCACATCTTTATTCCAGACGCCCCCGGAGTAAACATCGACATGCAGATCACCCATTCCGGCCCCGTACATATTGTACCAGAATTCCATGGTGGGATTATTCAGGCCGGTTAAATCCAGATAGGGAGTCAGCAAATCGGCCCGTTTATTCGCGTAGCCAACCCCTCCCGTGCTGGATTCAATGTAAAGGTATTGACCGGAACCTGTGGTGTGATCCTGAGTGGGACCGGTACCGGTGGAAGAAGTGCTTCCGGTGTTTACACTCCAGTCTCCATCGTCGCCGGTGTCGTTAACCCAGTCGTTTCCGCTTCCAATATCGGTAAACGAATCAAAATTTTCCTGGAACGGAAAGGTGGTGACCGGGTTGGCATTTTCGGTGGTAAAGGACCAGATGGTATTACAGCTGGTATTCGTTCCCTGATTATTGCGCGGCACCACCTGAACGTAATAAGTTGTGTTGGGTTGCAGGTCCGGTCCGTAACTGTTGGTCGGTTGGGTTTCGCCGTTTACAATATTGGTGGGGGTGGTAACGCCGCCACCGTCGGTGCCGAAATAGAGATCGTAACCGGTCGCATCGTCCACTTTGGACCAGACGATGGTTGTGGTCAACGGGACGTTCGTGGCGCCGTCCGTGGGAGACAGTAGCTCCGAAGAACAACTTTGCGGCGGCTGGGTATATTCATCAATGCCGCTAATAATAATAGAGAAAGCCTGGGAGCCGTTAGTCAGGGTGCCGTCGTGATCTACTGTGATGGTGTAAGATCCGGCAATAGGATTTTCGATGTACACCTGCTCCACATTGTCGATATTGTTTTCGGAATTGTTCGTTGGGGCTGCGGCGGGATTGTCGCGGTCGAGTTTCCACGGGTAGTAAACTATGCCGTTTTGAGTCAGGCGTAAATCCAGGTCATTTACCAACATTGGATCCGGTGGGTCCAGTGCGGCAGCAACGGGAGTTCCCGGGGGATCCGTCCAGACAATGGTTACTTTCAACGGACTGTTTCCCGAGGCGGTAATGGTTCGCATGTACGTTCCGCCATCGTTCAACACCAATTCATCGATCACGTTTTGTTTGGTGTCATCGCTGATTCGCCGGGCGGCCTCCTCGGCATTCAAAAGTCCCCAGCCAAACGAATAATCCGGGCCGGTGTAGTCTCCAGCTTCGTCCGCGGTATGAATAACCAGCGCTTTCAGGGTGGCCGAACGCATGGCGGTGCCACCATGGGTGTTTTTGTAGTGTTGTTGTAAAAGCACCAGTGTTCCGGCAGCGTTGGGAGCCGCCATGGAGGTTCCACTATAGGTCCCGTATTCGTTGTCGGCGCCTGCCGTCGAGGAATAAAGCCCGTCTCCGTTTGCGGTAATGTCGGGCTTAATCCGCCCGTCGTCCGTAGGACCCCAGGAACTGAAAGAGGTCATTCGGACACTGGTGGCGTCTTCGTATTCCGACACGTCAGAGACGGCCCCTACGGTCAAAATGTTTTTCGAAACCGCCGCCGAGCGCAGCACATCGTACCCGCCGTTATCGTACCCGTCGTCATAGTGTGTGTCGGTGTACGAACCGCTGCCGTTATGGGTATGCACCGTTCCGGGCGAAGGGGCCGTATCGTTTCGGTCGTTGCCGGCTGCTTTCACAATTAAATAGTAAGGCGCATCATAAGCAATCTGATCCCAGTCCTGCGCCTGAGTATCGTAAAATCCAAAATAATAGGATTCATTCTGGTCCACCGTAACGTCTCCGTACCAGTGCCAGTCTCCGTTGGAATCCTGGTACCAGCCGGTAATGTAGCCGTAACTGTGGTTGGATATTTCCATGCCGTTGGAAGCCTCGGTGGACATTTCGGATTCGTCGGAATTCCAGTCGAATGCTTTCAAATTTCCTTCGTAAGCCATCCCCTTTGCCTGAGCCTCTACTCCGGCGGCAATCATGGTGCCGGCCACATGGGTGGAATGGCTGCTCAATGAAGAAGGAGCATCCCCCTGGGTTACCCGTCCGGTCAGTTCTTGGTGGGTAGTGCGCACGCCGCCCCCGTCCCATTCACCAAGCTGGGTGTAACCGTTACCGGTGAGGGAGAGTCCCAGGAGTCCCCCAGGCCAGAGTCGGTCGGTCCGGGTGGTGGTGGCTGCATCGGCATTCTCAGTGTAATAAAATAAGGGGATGCCGTTCCAGAGTCGCTGAATTTCAATGATAGTGCCGTCGGGGAAAACCTGGCGGATGGGAATGTTGTTTCGACGAGCAAAGTTCTCTGCTTCCTGCCGGAGTTGTTCCCATTCCGTTTTTTTCTGTTGAGCAAATTGCCGAAGCGCTTCGACATTTGTCTCGGTTTGTGCCTGGATTAAAAACGGAAGCAGTCCAATAAAAATAATTGGTATTGCCAGGGATCGGAACATCCTTTTTCTCCTCGAGTGAAGGTAGTTTAAAAATCAATGGCCACTTTGGGAATCAGGGGGATGGGTGGAATGCGCATCGGACTCTGGAGATCTGTGGGAATATTCAACCGGAATTGTCAGACCTTCCCTGGTGAATCAGATAACTTAAAATGTATTCTGGCAAAAATTTAAATCGAAAAATAGAAGCAATTTAATGCTGCTCGAACCCCCTTTAACACTTGTGAAACATTCCCCTGTGTTGTAAGCCCCAATTAATCTAACGATGTTGTTAAACGCTCAACATGTAAAAGACCAATATTTCGCATCAGTAATTACTTTAAATTACAATATTTAAAATAATTGCTTGTGACAGACCTCAAAATGAGATGAGAAAGATCATTGTGAACTGTTCGAATTATATTAATTTTTTGCGTGCAATTCAAGTAATTTAAAAAGATAAAATCCGACCCGAACTATTCAATCGCTCCGCAAACATTGTTCCTGAACAATTGTTTTCCCGACTGTCCTTACTGTCTGAATCGGTTTCAAAAACATATTTTTGGGGAAATTATTTTGTTTTTGCGCCGGAAAAAATCATATTAAAAAGGTTTAGAAACAGGTGTCAGTAAACAAAAAAGGAGCCATGAAGATGAAAAAGGGAAACAAAGTGGTATTAATCACCGGTTCCAGTCGAGGAATTGGACGGGCCATTGCGCTGAGATTTGCCCGGGAGGGCTTGCAAACTGTTCTGGTTGCTCGCGATACGGAAAAGCTGAGTACGGTAGCTGCCTCCGTCCGGAAAATGGGTGCACCCGACCCGTTGGTTTTTCCGCTGGATCTGCGAAGTGAACAGCAGCTTGAAGGTCTGGTACAGCGGGTGATGGAACAGTATGGGCGGATTGACGTGCTGGTCAATAACGCCGGAGTAATGTTCCTGAAGCCTCTTGGAGAACTGAGCCTGGAAGAGTTCGATCAGATGATTCAGGTTAATTTGCGGGCGGTCTTTTATTTGACCAAACTGGTGTTACCTCAGATGATTAAACGCGGGGAAGGGGGCAACATCATCAACATTGCGTCGTTAGCCGGAAAGAACGGTTTCAAAACCGGCACCGGTTATTGTGCCTCGAAATGGGCGTTGCGGGGATTTGCCAGTAGCTTGTTGCAGGAGGTGCGCGAACATAATATTCGAGTCGTTACAATTTTTCCCGGATCGGTGGATACTGAGTTAGGGAGGGGGAATCCTTCGCACACCGGCACGCCAGCGGCAAATAAAATGAAGCCGGAAGATGTGGCGGAAATCGTTTACCAGGCCTATGCTATACCGGAACGAGTTACGCTCAGCGAAATCGATATGCGACCCACCAATCCTAAAAGGGTTGGATGAAATTTCGAAAATTGATTTCGGAGCTGGGAAGAATTTTTCCGCCCCTGGGCATTCCTTCAAAAACGAATGAATGAAACGGTTCATCAGTCAGAATTGTCTGAATCTCCGCTCCGTATGTGGGAATATTTTGGATTCCAGAACAGGAATGAGATCGTCCCCGATTGGCGGTAACTTTTTTAGAAATCACGAAAACGGGTGGGTTCAGGCGGGAGGGCAAAAATTATTTTAACATTTCAGGGTTAATTCTGATCTCATCGTAACAGGGTAAATAACCTACGGAAGAAGCAGTTCATTCTGCAGGAAATAAGCAGGTACCCCTCCCAAAGCAAGTTGCGTTTTTCTCAAGATTGTTCGGTAAAAGGGTAAGATGGACGACCGCGGTACCAGGATGGGCTCGGAAAAAAATTGCAAAATCAGAAAAAAGCTGGAATTTTTTAGTTAAATGTTTTAATATTTATTACCGGTTAAATAGTAGGGAGGGAAAAATGCGAGGCCCTCAACTCCTCTTTGTTTTATTGTTCATCATTACAGGAGCACTGGCAAAGCAGGATGTAACTTTGGTTTCGGAAAATAAGAGCGCGAAACCCACTACTTCTCCCCGGGCAACCGTTTGGAATGTGAACCACATTTCCGGCTGGATTGCCAGCGATGGGATGTCCGGCCGGAATCCTCAAACCGATAGAGCCGGGGTGTATTATCCCCGCTTTGTGGCGCCAGTGGTTTACCAGGATGGCCTGATCTGGGGTGGTTACGTGCGGGACGGTCGGGAGCAGGCCCTGCGGGTGGGCGGTCAGCATTACCGGGTGTCCACTGTGCCGGGGCGTATTCTCTCGGTTGGAGTTGCTCAGGATCCCAACGACCCGGCGGTGCGCATCTACCGCATTCGCCGGGACTGGCGGACCGTTTCGCCAGAAGTATTGCGTTTGGATGCCGCGGAGCTGTACGGGATTTTTCCCGAGGAGGTCACCGAGGAGCAGATTGAAGCGCTGCGCAACCAGTACCAGCAGGACTGGACTGAATGGCCAACCGAATTCGGGGCGCCCTATTACG
>JAJRXE010000143.1 GCA_024276455.1 Calditrichota bacterium | reverse complement strand
CCCCAGATGGAAGCGGAAGAAAAACATGTTGTGCTCCCGGGGAATGTCCACCAGGGCTTTTTTGATCCAGTCCGGGTTCCAGGGCAGCTCGCCGCGGGTGGGATCCGAAAGCATCCGGTGGAAAGCAATGTTACTTCCCATCAGCACCCGCCGCTGACCGTTGAGGTAAAAATCGCTGCCCACGATTTTGAATTCCCGCATCCCGAAAGGAATCTGTTGCCGGTGAGCAATTCTTCCCTGCTGGCGCAGTTCCAGATCCAGGTTGTAGAGAAAGGGGTGTTCCGGTGCCCACAGCCTGGGTCTGGGAATAGCCACCGTGAAGTCGTAGGTGGAGAGCGCCTGGGCGGGCAGTGCCAGTAAGGCGGTTTCCCAGCCGGAAACCGTCTTTCCACTCTTTTTTTCCCGCACCCGGTAGCGGAGCCGGACTTTGCGGGATTGGTTGTTGAAATTCTCGATTTCGCAGTGCACCCGAATGACCTGTTTCTCCAGGTCGGGAATAATGCGGGTCCAGCGTATCCGGACGTCTCCGTAAAGGTGCAGCCACACATCGCCCCAGATGCCGGGAATGAAGGAAATTTTCTCGAAATCGTTCCCCACCGCACTTTCTTTCGGCAGGGTGTTTTTCGCGCCCACCCGAATGACCAGTTCGTTGCTGTCGTCCCACTGCAGGTAGGGCGTCAGGTCGAATTCCTGGCTGGTGTAGCAGGGAATGTCTCCACCCACCCGCTCGCCATTTACCCACACCTGAGTGCCGTATTTAACCTGCTCCAGCTGCAAATACACCCGGCCGCCGGTGGGTTTTTCGGGAAGGGTAAAGCGGGTGCGGTACCAGAAGTAACGGAATTTCTTCCAGTTTAAATCCGGTTGTGCCAGGTCCACCAGGCCCGGGACCGGTACCGTGAAGCGATAAGTGGGCGGTTGCTGCGCTCCCGGTTCGAGTTCCCAACGACCGTTCAAGGAAATTTTCCGGTAGTCCATGTTCCATCCGTCCTGGTGAATGCCGCTCATCAGCAATAAGAAGATAATCCATTTCATAGGGCCCGGGCCACTATTTTGTGTTTTGTAAATGGTTCCAAATTTTTACCACTGAATATAAGTTTAAATAACCCATTCCGACTGTGAAAACAAGTTCCGTTTACCCTGCAAGTTTTACTTAATTAGCAGCATTTTGCGTGATTTCTGGAAATCCCCGCTGCGGATTTCGTAAATGTAAATCCCGGAAGCCAGGTCAGCAGCGGATAAGGTGATCCGATGCGTTCCGGCGGCATAGGGCTTTTTCTCCAGAATGGAAACCACTTTTTCACCCAGCACGTCGTAGAGCGTCAGGGTTACCTCGCTGCTTTTCGGTAGGGTAAAGGTAATCACCGTTTCCCCGTTAAAGGGATTGGGGTAGTTCTGGTACAGCTGGAATTGCCGGACGGCGTTGGGAGCTTTTTCTTCAATTCCGACCACCCAGCCAATCTCTTCCAGCATCTGGGGAATTTCCGGGTTGGACATGAACATTTCCCAGCAGAGCCCGGTGAGGTAATTCTCAATCATGGGGGCCATGGTGCCCTGGTCAATGGCCAGGGTGCTCTGGGCGAACCAGTTCTGTTGCAGATTAAAGGCGTCCCGAAAACCAAATTCGCCCCACAGTTGGGGTCCCAGCACGTAGTAGAAATGCTTCAAGGTGGCAATGGATTCTTCCGGCGTGTAGGGCATGGCGCTGATGGCTGCGGTGGGAGTGATGGTGCCATTGTCCGCATTGTACGGCTCGTGAGCCAGGTAACCCCAGGGATCGTCGCTGGCGGTGAGTCCCCACACCAGCGAATCGTACCCGGCGTAGTTGTAGGGATTGTCCATGCAGTAAGCCCGGTTAATCAGGGTGATGTTGCGATTGTTCTCGAAGTAATTGCAGAACTGGTCGGATTTGTCCCGGGGATCAAATCCCAGGAAGGAGTATTGCGTCCAGAACAGCGGACCGCCGTAGGGTTTGCCCACATACTGTTTGTAGCCGTAATAGGTGTTCCCATTGGCGTAACCGGTAGAGCCCGCCCATCCGTCGTAGTAAAGGGAAGCCGGCACCGGATGGGTGGGGGAGGCGATGGCCAGCAGGTAAACAATCATGGTTTCGTTCCAACCGCGGATCGGCATGTTCATTCGCCAGCCGTAATTGGGCGACCAGTGCCAGTAAAGAACGTCCTGGGGTGGATCCTGACGGTACCAGTCCCATTCCACGCTTTCCCACAGCTGGGTGGCGCGAGTGCGAATTTCATTTTCGGTGGAATTGTCGCGATTAAAATATTGTCGGATGGTGAGAATTCCCTGCATAAGGTAGGCGGTTTCCACCAAATCGCCGCCGTCGTCGTATTGGCTGAAGGGAATGGTTTCGCCGGTGGCACCGTTGATCCAGTGCGACCAGGCGCCGTGGTAGCGGGGAGTGACGTCCTGCAGGAAACGCAGGATTTTCAATACCCGGGCGGCGGCGAGTTCGCGGCTGATAAAACCGCGTTCGGCGGCGATCATCAGATTCATTAAACCGAAACCGGTTCCGCCGCTGGTGCAAACGTCGCCGGAAGTATCCCGCTCCCGGGCCAGACCACTCACCGGATGGCCAAAGTAGTAGAAGTAGCGGAAGGCTGCTTCCTGCACGGAAACCAGCAGCTCTTCGGTGGTCATGGCAAAACTGGTGGCGCTCACCGTATCGGAGGGGTCGGATTCCAGGTAATCCTGGTTCACGGCGGTAACATAGTAGAAGTAGGTGGTTCCGTTGGTGCCCAGAAAATCGCTGTACAAATTG
>JAJRXE010000142.1 GCA_024276455.1 Calditrichota bacterium | reverse complement strand
TTAAAAAAGGAGGTTCTTATTATGAGGGCGTTGGTTACAGTATTAATGCTCCTGATTTTAACGCCATGGGCCTTTGGACGAATCATTTATGTGGACAAAAACGGTCCCATTAATTCCATCCAGGCGGGCATTAATGTGGCTGCGGCCGGGGATACCGTAAAAGTCTTACCCGGTACCTATGAGGAGCAAGTCGTGTTAAACAAGGATATCCTTCTGATGGGATCCGGTTACGAAAATACCATTATCTCTGGGAGTTTCGATCCCACAGTGGAAATCAAATCCGGTATCATGCAATGGTTTATGGTCACATCCTTGGGAGGAAACGGAGTAAAAATTGGCGGAGGACAAATTAGGAATTGTGTAATCAAAGGATGTTCGACAAGCGGGATTTACAACGAATCTGGTACTGCATATGTTGAGAATTGTGTTATTATTAATAATGGTGAATACGGAATTTTGACTTATAGAAACAACGATGGGGTTGTTTATGTAGTAAATTGCATATCATGGAATAATTCTCGCGATAGCTATTTAAGATCAGGTGGTGGTTGGTCATTAAACGTTTCATATTCTATTGGAAATTATTGGGGTGGTATTACTGGAGGCCAGGGATTAATTAATTCTGACCCGCAGTTTACTTCCTCAGATGATTACCATATTGGTTCGGATTCACCGGGTTGGGACGCCGGCAATCCCTCCCTTTCCGATCCGGACGGCTCCCGCAGCGACATGGGCTATTTTGGCGGTCCCAACTGCCCCATTTATCCGGTGGTCACTTCCATTAAACTTATTCCCCTGGAAAACGGTGGGGTACGGGTAGAAGCCACGGGTCGAGCGAACTATTAATTTACTTTCGCCTTACCCTATTCTGAACCAAACAAACATTTCAGGGGGAATAAAAATGGGCAAAGTGATTTTCATCGGTTTATTAATATTGCTTTTGCTTGCTCCCGGTTATTCTCAAACTTACCCCAGAGATCAGAATATTGTGGCCGGCGAATATTTTCTCAATACCGACCCTGGAGAAGGTAACGGCACTCCCATTGAGGCATACTACGGTTTATCCACAGTAAGTGTCAATTTGAATCTGGACATTCCTGAAAACACGGTGGTTTACATCCGGTTTAAAAGTAGCAACGGCACCTGGAGTGCTCCCCGAGCGATTCTTTACAAACCACCTGTACCCAATCGAGGGGCTTACTTGATTGCGGCGGAATACTTTGTAAACCATGATCCCGGAGTCGGAAAAGCAAATCCGGTTGAAGTAGACTATGCGGGAAATATTCGGCCGTTTATTATTGATAGCCTGAAAAAAGGAGATGTGGTGTATCTCAGGGTTAAAGACTCATACGGGCGGTGGAGCGCGCCGAACATGGCCGTGTACAATCCTGTTTCGGCAAACCGGGGGGCCATGCTTGCCAGAGGAGAATATTTCATTAACACCGATCCCGGCGTCGGTCACGGTACGCCCATCGAAATCGATCCTTTCGGAAAGGTGGTCTTACCGGAAATTTCTCTGGTACGAGGCGATCGAATCTATTTTCGCTTTCAGGATTCCTTTGGCCGCTGGGGACCGGCCCGCTGGTTTGAATACCAATATCAGGACATTGTGGCGGCGGAATACATGCTGCAATATAAAAATGGTTCCACCTCTCAGATTAAAAGCATGACCATCCAGCCACACGAAGATCCCGGATTAGCCTTTTTCAAAGCCCTTTCGGACGAAGTAATTACCGATGGCAGTAATATCGACACGCTTTACATCCGCTTTAAAACGAATGATATTGTGGGGCAATGGCACAAATTTTCTTTCCAGGAAGAATTTCTTTCCGACATCCTGGCACTCAAGGATTTGCCCACCGAATTCAAATTATACACCAATTATCCGAACCCCTTTAACCCTTCGACCACCATCCGGTACGATTTACCCATAAAAACAAAAATTCGTGTCACAATTTACAATTTATTGGGACAAAAAGTACGGACACTGGTTGAGGGAGAACAACCGCCAGGACGTTACACCGTGCTCTGGAACGGGAAAAACGATGCCGGTCAACCGGTTGCCAGCGGCATTTATATATGTCTTTTGAAATCTGGCCATTTTCAACAGAGTCATCGGCTGATTTTATTGAAATAAAAAGGACAGGTACAGGCAAGATGACGCACTATTCAAATTTTCTGGTCGTTTTTCTATTCTTGTTTTTGATAGGCGCCAGTGCTCAGGATTCCACAACAGCAAATTCCACTGATAATAAAGCGGCAAATCAATTCTTCTCCCTTAGAATAAATTTCTTCCTGGAACATTTGAATGACTTCAAAACCATTATTCCCAATACCGATCCCGAGCACATTCGATTTCAAACTGTAGCATTTAAACCAATTTTTTTTGATCTGGACTCAGCCTATTACAGCGGTTTCCGTTTTAAAGCCCCACCCGATTCCGGTCTTTTGATCTGGGCTTTTTCGATCGACAATATGACCGAATGGTACATTATTCCTTCCGATGGGAAACCACAACCCGGTTTCACTCATTTTTATGTAAAGCGATTTAACGGCAATATTCCGGGAATCATTAACCGAGGAGATTATTTTGTCCTACAGGATTTGCCTCCTAACCATTTGACTCCGGGTAAAGAATATTTTATCTGGATCAAACTCAGAGAAAACCGATTAACAAAATTAGCCATTTCTTTTAATATTTTCGAAAACTTTGACCTGAATGTGTTGGAAGTTTTCGATCGATACCTTTTGAAGGAGGAATAAACTCAAAACAAAAAGTGAGGAGGTCCTGATGATTTTTCAATCAAAAAAAACAGCATGGATTTTATTCCTTCTGGGAAGTTTTTTAATCTCCCAGATTTGGGCCACAGAAACCCGGGTCAATTCCTTGGGAGGGACCGGTTTTTTTATTAAAGACAATACCAATGTATTTTTCTTTCCCGCTACCATCCTGGAATTTAAGAACCAGGTCATTGGGGAATTGCGTTATCCGGGAGCGAACAATTCGTACACCCTGGGAGGCCATTTTCAAATGGGTAATGGCATAGTTGGGGTGTACTTAAACAATCCCACCTGGTTAAATCCGCCCCCGAATGACTATGGACACTGGAGTAATGTGGAATTATCCCGAAAAATAGACGTTATTTACGGTTTTCAAACCTCCAGTTTAAAATGGGGTTTTCGTTTGTCCATGCTTTTCGATCGAGCGGGCTCGGACGAAGCCGGCGCGGAAAAGGAATCTGCCCATTATCTGGCCCTTTCGGGCGGGGTTTCCGGTCAAAATTTTGATATTGGTCTGTTATTTGAACTCCCCAGACTTCGCTGGGAGTATGATCAGGCCAACGACACCTGGAGCGGGTTCGGACTGGGACTGTATGGGCGCTACTTCTACGATTTAAATCAAACGATCCAGGTAATTCCGGTGGCGACCCTGTACATCAATCCCTCTTCGACCAAGTACGATCCCGGCATTTCGGGCGCCGAGATCATAAAAGTTGATTTGAACAACACCAAGTTCAGTGTTGGAGTGGGAATCAAATATGCCATGACCCAGAAAAATTTCTTCATTCTGGGAACTGAAATTTTGGGATATGACCAACTGAAAGGCTCTCAGGGCTCAACCGAAGGATCGCTTACCAGACTAACTTTCCCAGCCTTCTATGCCGGGCTGGAAACCTGGTTAAATTCCTGGCTAATTGCTCGAGTTGGCGCCACTCAGGTTTACCGGAAAGAGACCCAATCCTACAAATACGATGGCAATTCATCTTCCAGTTCCACCTATTTGAGCGGTTTTAAAATGTTTTTCGGTCTTGCTCTGGCAATGGGGAATTTCCAGCTTGATTTCTCTATTAATGAGAAACTGCTGTTTGACGGACCAAACTTCATCAGCGGGACCAACGAACCGATTTCGAATCGAATTTCCTTGATTTACAATTTTAAATAAAGGAGGCACCGAACATGAAAATGAGTAAATACATCTTAACCATTATTCTGATGGTTACATTCCTGTTTTTGTGGCAAAGTTGCGGACAGAGTGGTTTAAATAATCCCTTTGGCGTGCTCGGTGGGGGTGTGAACGGTTACGGGAGTTCCGGAATTCGTGATTACACGGGTGGAGATAATACCGGCGACTTTGTCGGCACAAGCCCGAATCTTATCGGTACCCGGCGATATGAAGTTTTCCAGGACAATTACGAATTCTACCGATTTTTCCCCGATGGACGTTATCAACACGGGGTTCAAGTCCTGGATCAAACCCAAATTATTGATGCCGGCACCTATGAGGTAAATGGCAACACCATTACGTTTTACCCAACCAATTTACCCGCGTATTCGCTTACTTTTTTAATCAGTGGCAACACATTGACCCTTGGAGATACACAATATCAACGGTGGTGAGTACTTCATGCTCCTCAATACCCCCTTCTCTGCCCAACGATTACATTTGGGAGGGAGGGGGGTATATTTTGGCGAAAAAACCTTTTCCACCACGATGGGATTCATTAGAGAAGAGCTTCGCAAATTATCAATTTTTCAATCCAGACGTGGTCCCTTTACCCGCACATCCCCCTCCCGATGGGTAAACCCCCGATTGTCCAGGTAGGTTAACAGAGGAATGGCATATTTTCTGGTGGTGCCGGTCATCTCCTTAAATTGCGGTACGGTTAATTCCTGCTGGGTCTGAAAAAATCGGGTGATTTTCTGTAACAATTCATCCAGCACGCTGGCATGTAGCAGCAATTCTTCGCTCAATAGCACCAATTTCCCCTGTTCGCGTAATAGCCGGGTGGCTTCCTGGAAATCCCGCCCAGAAATTTGCTTTCTTTCCAGAATTTCGCGCGACAGGGGCGGCGTGAATCCCGCCTCCCGGTAAAGAGATTCAATTTCCTGCATCAATTGCCCCAGACGAGAATCCAGTACGGGCTCAAAATCGAAAGAGGCGTAATAGGCATCCGTTTGCTTAATTCTTTGCTGCTGGATTCCAAATTGTAAGGCAATATTCCATAAGCTATCCGGGACCGGGTATTTAAAAACACTCCTCAACTCTGCCGCTTTTAATCCTCTTCGTTCCGGATGTTCCTGGTGGTAACGCAGTAAAGTTTTCTCTATGTTTCGAAGAATTCGCTCCACCTGCTCCAGCGAGAAGTACACATGCTCTTTTTTCTCAACCGCGGCGAACAGCTGCTTCCTTTCCACCAGGGTTCGAACAATACGATGTATTTCCGATTCGGTGAGCCCTGCCCGGACCTGGACCTCCCGCAGATTCAACGGATCGGGCGAATGCCAGGGAAACACCGCCAGCACCCGTTCCGCCGGATCGGTACGTTGCAAGGCATTTAATCGCTCGGTAAACAGGGAGTGAAACTTCTTGCGGTATTTGGGAGGATTCATTTCCAGTACCATTCCGCCCCCCAGAGTAATTTGCGGCGAGAATTGGCGAATGATGAAGCGATCGCCATAACCGGCGTAAATGGGCTTTTCCAGCCGCAGCTGGGCGTAGGTTTGTTCGCCGGGCGAGAGTGTTCGGTTTTCGGGAAGAAGCACTCTGGCGAATGTTTCTGCGGTGTGTAAGTGCACCCGCAACCGCATCTGATTCTTCAGCGGGATGGGCGAATCGGGCAGTAGCGAGAGCCAGGCATTGACGATTTCCACCGGTTGAAAATAGCCCGGGGAACACAACACCGCTCCCCGCTCCAGATCGCCGGCTTCGACGCCGGCCAGATTTACCGCCGCCCGGAACGAGGCGGCAACTTCTTCCACCGGCCGGTCGTGACTCTGAATGCCCCGAACGCGCACCCTTTTCATTAAGGGAACAATTTCCAGCTCGTCCCCTACCCGCGCGCGGCCGGACAGGACACTCCCGGTGATAATAGTGCCAAAACCGGCTTTGGTAAACACCCGGTCAATGGGCAGGCGGAAAATGCCGTCGTCCCGGCGATCGGGCACCGCCTCCAGCATTTGTAGAATAGCCTGGCGAACCGCTTCGATTCCCTCGCCGGTCACCGCCGAAGCCCGCAACACGGGTGCTCCCTCTAACCGGGTGCCCTGCAACAGATGGTGAATTTCCTCCTCCACCAGGTCCACCCATTCCGGTTCCACCAGATCGATTTTGGTAATCACGAAAATTCCTCGTGGAATGCCTAACAGTTTAATAATGTCCAGATGTTCGCGGGTTTGGGGCATGATGCCGTCGTCCGCTGCCACCACAAACAGCACCATGTCGATGGTGCTCACCCCGG
>JAJRXE010000141.1 GCA_024276455.1 Calditrichota bacterium | reverse complement strand
TGAACAAACAATTTACTTATTTTCACGATTTTGTAACAAAGTATTATTTTACACTTTTACGTCTCTACGTCTTCGCGCTGAAATGATTTTTCCAAAGGTTTTATTAAAAATAATCTTTGTAAACTTGTACCATCTGTATTAACCGTGTGCGAATAGAATAAAAAGATATATGAGAACAGCAAGATTGTCAATCCGGGTCGCCAATCTGGACTGCGAACACGAAGCCGCTGCCATCGAGCGGGGCCTGAAAGAGGCGCCGGGCGTAACCGGATTGAAAATCTATCCCAAATCCGCAAAAGTGGAAATTGAATATTCGCCGGATCACATCGGTCCCGAGCAGTTGAAGGAACAATTAAAATCGCTGGGTTTCCCACCCCTGGAGGGCGGCCCCCTGCCTTCGGCGCCAAAACCCTGGCGCAACCCCAAGGTCATCACGTCCGTGGTGTCGGGTGTCTTGCTGCTCATCGGTTGGCTGTTGGGACTGGCCGGCCTGCCGCCTCTTGTCTCCCTGGTCACCTACATTGCCGCCATGCTCATCGGTGGCTATTATTTTGGCCGCGAGGCCATCGAGGAACTGGTCTTCGAGCGGGAAATCGGTATCGAACTGCTGATGGCTCTCGCCGCGGTGGTGGCCGCCATCATGGGCCAGGCCGCCGAGGGCGCCATGCTGGTGTTTCTCTATTCCATTTCCGAAGCCGCCGAGGGCTACACCGAGGAGAAGACCCGTTCCGCCATCAAAGCGCTGATGGACCTGGCGCCCAAATTTGCCCTGGTGAAACGCGACGGCCGGGAAGTCGAAATTCCGGTGGAAGAGATTCAGGTGGGGGATGTGTTTCTGGTCAAGCCCGGACAATCGGTTCCCACTGACGGCAAGGTCATTGCCGGCGCTTCCGATGTGAACGAAGCGCCCATTACCGGCGAGAGCATGCCGGTGGAAAAGGCGCCCGGCGATCCGGTCTTTGCCGGCAGCCTCAACGGGCAGGGACTCCTGGAAGCACAGGCTACGAAAGCCTTTGCGGACAACACCCTGTCGCGCATCATCCGCATGGTGGAGGAGGCGCAGGAACGCAAGGGCAAAAGTCAGCGCTTCATCGAGCGGTTCGGCAAAAAATACAGTCCTGCTGTGCTGTTAATCGGCGTGCTTATTGCCGTGGTACCGCCCCTGCTTTTTGCCGCCCTGTGGAGCACCTGGATTCTCCGCGCCACGGTGTTCATCGTCGCTGCAGCGCCCTGCGCCCTGGTCATCTCCATCCCCATCACCCTGGTAGCCACGCTGCGCACCGCCGCGCGCAAAGGCGTGCTGATCAAAGGCGGCGTTTACGTGGAAGAGCTGGCCCGCGTTACCGTGGTGGCGCTGGACAAAACCGGCACGCTGACCAGCGGCGAACCGCAGGTGACCGAGGTGGTACCTCTCCGGGACGAGGCGGAAATGTTCTCCGAAGAAACGATATTGCAAATGGCCGCCGCCATCGAGAGCGGCAGCGAGCACCCGCTGGCCCGGGCCATCGTTCTTCATGCGGAAGAAAAGAAACTCCCCTTTAAAAGACCCGAGCAGTTTCGGTCTTTGACCGGCGCCGGCGCTCAAGCGGTCATCGACGGCAGGACCCATTACGTTGGCAGTCCGGCCTTTTTTGAACAGCAACTGCAGTTGTCCCTGGACGGAGTCCGGCAAACCATCGAGCAAATGCAGCAAGCCGGAAAAACCGTGGTGGCCATCGGCACCGACCAGACCATTCTGGGACTCATCGCCCTCCGCGACCAGATTCGTCCCAATGCCAGAAAAGCGATCGATGCCCTGCACCGCCTCGGGGTCAAACAAATCGTCATGCTCACCGGCGATAACCAACGCACCGCCCGGGCCATTGCCAGCGAACTGGGCATCGATCGGGTGTTTGCCGAGTTAAAGCCGGAGGACAAGGTGCGCATCGTCAAAGAGCTCGCCGAAAAAGAAGGGCACGTGGCCATGGTGGGCGACGGCGTCAACGATGCCCCGGCGCTGGCCGAAGCCACTGTGGGCGTGGCCATGGGCGCCGCCGGTACGGACGTGGCCATGGAAACCGCCGATGTCGTCCTGATGGCCGACGATCTGGAAAAACTGGTTTACGCCCTGCAACTGGCCCGCCGGAATCAAAAGGTGGTGCGGCAGAATCTGGCCCTGTCGGCCCTGGTCATCAGCGCTCTGGTGGTCGGCGCGGTCTCCGGTGTCTTCACCCTGCCCATCGCCGTGCTGGGCCATGAGTTGAGCGAGTTCGTCGTCATTGGCAGCGGGTTGCGGATGTTGAAGGCTTAAAATTCCTCCCGAATTACTTTTAAATTAATTGTTTCCGGATTGAAGCCGATATATTTTCTAAAGAAAATAATCTGAACCAGCTGATTTTTTATTGATTAGGGGCTCTGCTTATGAAGAGCCTTGATTGGCCATGCTTCACAAAAATGCAAGTATTTACCTTTAAAGCGAATCTCAAAACAACAATTCAGGAGGGAGTTCTATGCTTTCTCAAATCAGAAAAGGTTTTAAGATTGTTATTTTCGTAGGTGTCTGGGGAATTTTGAATTTAACCCTGGCGCAGGAGTTGCCCACTCAAACGTCCACCCTGTTCAGCGGTTCGGGAAATTGCGCGGTGTGTCATCAGCCCGGTATTCCCAACTCGGCTGCGCTGACCGCACCTGACGGAAGCGATATTTCTCCGGTCACTTTGTGGCGCTCGGTGATGATGGCCAATGCCGCGAGAGACCCTTTCTGGCAGGCAAAAGTGACGGCAGAAGTGGCGGCTCATCCTCAGCTCCAACAGATCATTGAGGATAAGTGTGCCACCTGCCATGCCCCACTGGGACGCACCGAAGCTATTTACAATGGACAGCAATATTACAGTTTTGCAGAAATGAAAGCCGATCCCCTGGCAATGGACGGGGTGAGCTGTACAGCCTGTCATCAGATTAAAAGTACCAATCTGGGATTGGGAAGTAGTTTTTCGGGCCATTACATTATTGAGAATGATCATGTTATTTACGGACCCTACCAAAATCCTGTAGCTGACCCCATGATTAATGGAAGCGGGTACACCCCGGTTTATGGAGAGCATGTGAAGGGTTCAGAGTTGTGCGCTACCTGTCATACTCTTTTTACTCCCACGGTAAATAATGCCGGCGAAATTGTGGGAGAAGCGCCCGAGCAAACACCTTACCTGGAATGGAAAAATAGCGTCTATTCTGCTCAGGGAATAGAATGTCAGAATTGCCATCTGCCCAGTATTGACGATCCGGTGGTCATATCCAACCGTCCTACAACATTAAATTCGCGATCTCCCTTTGCAAAGCATTATTTTGTAGGGGGGAATGTGTTCATGTTGAAACTGCTGAAAAACCATGCGAGCGAAATCGGGGTTACCGCCACGGCCGAACATCTGGATAGTACCATCGCTCGCACTCTGGATCTATTGCAGAATCAAACCGTGCAGCTAACGGCACAATACGATTGGGAGAGTCCCGATACCCTGGTGGTGGCGGTGGCAGTGAAAAATCTGACCGGTCATAAATTCCCCACCGGCTATCCCAGCCGGCGTGCCTGGTTAGTCGTGGAAGTGGAGGATGCCTCCGGTCAGTCTCTGTTTGCTTCCGGAAGTTGGGATACCGAGACCGGTGAAATTCTGGGGCTGGATTCTTTGTATGAACCCCATTACAATGTGGTTCGAAATCCGGAACAAGTACAGATTTACCAGTCGGTTATGAGCGATGTAGATGGACAGGTGAATTACACCCTGCTCCGGGCAGCGGGTTATCTGAAAGATAATCGTATTCCTCCAGAGGGATTCCTCAGTACCGGTCCCCATTACGATTCGACTGCTGTGGAAGGACGGGCCCTGCAGGATCCAAACTTTAACCGCCGTGGAGACGAAGAAGGGACCGGGGTGGATACGGTTTATTACAAAATTGGGGGCCTCAATAGCGCGGACGCTTACCGGGTAAATGTTAAAATGGTTTACCAATCGCTGGCTCCCCGCTTTGTCCAGGATCTGGCCCAATACAATACCCCCGAAGTGCAAACATTCTTGAATTATTACAATCAGGCGGACAAAACCCCGGTGACCCTGGATTCCTTGCAATTGACAATTGGCAGTACCGGGATTAATTCACCGGAGCGGCAAGTGGCGGAATCTCCTCTCTTAATCAGGGCTTATCCGAATCCATTTAATCCGGAAGTCAATCTGGATTTAACTTTGAGTCGTGCCGGAAAAGTCACCATAAGGGTTTACAATCTGCTGGGAGAGAGGGTGCGAGATATCTTTTCCGGTTCTCTCGGTGTCGGGAGACATCGTTTTACCTGGAATGCAACCGCTGCGCAGGGACGACGGGTATCTTCCGGCACCTATCTTGTAGAAGTGACCTTTCGGGACAACTCCTCCGGAAAAGAATCTAAGCAATATCGGAAAATTTCGTATCTCAAGTAAGCGAACATAGTGTTGGATTTTCGGTGTTGTAACGACATTGCGAAGAGGTGTAGTTACAAGTTACCGCCGGATTCAAAGGTAAAGCGATAAAACGACCTGAATAGAAGAAAATGCACTGGTAAAAAACGCCGGGTAGCAACCGGCCCATCGGATCTGAGGACTGCTCTCAGCAGGGGAAAAGTAAGGATTGGTTTTTAAGAAATAGTGTCTGGGAATCTGGTTTTCCGGGATGAGGCATCACTTCCCACCCAAAGATTTCATCGAATGAAGGGTTTATGAGAACCCTTCATTCGATGAGGTTTGAGCAGTTTTAACGCATCAGAATCATTTTACGAGTTTGTTGAAAACGGCCCGCCTTTAATTGGTAAAAATAGACTCCACTGGGAAGATCCGCGGCCGAAAACACGATTTGATGTTTCCCCGCCTGCTGGAAGCCTTCCACCAGAGTGCGAACCAACTGGCCGTTCACATTAAAAATACGCAACTCCACCTTTCCGGCTTTCGCCAGGTGGTAGGAAATTTGGGTTTCCGGATTAAAGGGATTGGGGTAATTGGGGAACAGCTCGGTTTGGGTGGGTAGTAGGGTTGCTTCATCTGTATCTCCGAGATCGGAGATTCCCGTTCCCACTTCCAGTTTAATCGGGCGAGAATAGATGACTAAGTAAGGCAGACTATCGTTCGTGGTTTCGCAAATGTAACGGCCGCTGTCCTCTGGTACCACGGACGGCAGGATAAGAATGCTATCCGTAGCTCCGGCGATGACCACATCATTTTTGTACCATTGGTATTTAGTCCACTGTCCCCCTACATGGATGGTGAATGCCACCGAATCTCCCTCATTTACCGTAATCGTCTGTTTTAATCCCACGCTATCTTGATCAAAATACATAAACTGGCTGAGATTTTCGCAGTTTAATAAAGGTTCCAGGTCTTCGAAGGTGAAGCGATTGTTTTGCACATATAATTTTTCTAAGGTCGAGATTCCAGATAAGTCCGGCAGCGACTCAAACTCGTTGTAGGAAATGTTGAATTCGATTAACTGGGTTAGTTGAGTAAACGTTGCCGGAATGGCTCCGCTAAATTGATTGTTCTGGATACGGAAATATTTTAAAGAAGTCAGATTACCCAGAGAGGCTGGCAACGTATCGGATAGTTGGTTCTGGCTAAGTTCAAAAAAAACGACGTTCGTTAAATTTCCCAGGGTTGCCGGCACATTCCCTGTTAAATGATTGAAATCTAAATAGAAATGGGTTAGTTTAGATAAATTTCCTAATTCCGGTGGAATAGCGCCTGTTAGTTGATTCATGCTTAGCCCCAATATTCGTAATTTGGTAAGATTCCCGTAGGAGGGAGGAATCGGTCCGGTTATTAGGTTCTTGCTTACGTACAGATCCTCCAGATTCGTCAGATTGCCCAATTCAGGAGGCAGTTCACCGCTAATTTGATTATTTTCCAGACGTAACGTTTTTAACTTTTGGCAATTGCCCAACGAAGCCGGGATTCCCCCTTGAATTTTATTATTACTCAAATATAATTCTTCAAGATTAACCAAATTCCCGATTTCTGGAGGAATCGAACCTTCGATTTGATTCCCAAGCATAAATATTATTTTGAGCGAATCCAAATCGCCGATCTGAGGTGGAAGATGCCCTTTTAAATTACAGTATCTCAAATCAATTTTTGTAACCCGATTTCCTTCTACTGTGATACCGTACCAGTTGGAAACGGAATCACTCAAGTCCCAGGGAGATTTCCAGTTTGCACCTTCCAGGCTATCGTAAAGTGCCACCAGCGCCAGGGAATCTTTTTCTAAGACCTGCGTGAAGGAAAAGTGGTAAAAAATTGCGATAAAGACAGCCGCAAAAATTCCGAAAGTGTTTACCCTTCTCATGGTAAAATCTCCTTTGTTTTGCTGAACCGTTTATGTGTAAAGAGTTTGTTCGGCCGAATATTGGGAGAACTCAGCCCATCGCCCGATTTAGGTTCTGAATTCGATATAATGAAAAAGACCGATTTACGAAATTTTGGTTACATCGGAGAGCTAAACTTGCTTCTGGTTACGACCATCCATTGAATTTTTATTTACTCTTTTAACATTGTTTAAAATCGGTACATCATGTAAAAATTTTAGTTAAAAATGCTCCCTGGAAAATTTTAGGTGAAACCGCATCACGAAATAATTCGCCCAATCGGGCGAAGCCGTAGCCGCAGCGGGCGAATTGTCTATCTCTATTCCAGGAGCGAAATGTTTTTTAACATCAATAAAATCAGTATGTTGTGGATTGATGAATTTTTCTGGCACAGCTATTGTAATTAAAAAAGGCGAATTGATTGAAAATAATTAAACATTATAACAAAATAATGGAGGTGTATGATGAAAGGTGTTAAGAATTTTGTTGTGTTTGTTTTATTGCTTATTGGTTTGATGATGGTCGGATGTTCCGACGATTCCACCAGCGCTCCCACCCAGTCGGTGTACAGCAGCACGTTCGATATCAGTTCTCTACCCAAAGAAGACCTGAGCGAGGTGGAGCTGGAAGGTGTCCTGTTCGTCCGGGAAGAAGAAAAACTGGCCCGGGACACTTATCTGGTTCTGGGCGAAATCTGGGGTGCCCGAGTGTTTGAGAATATTTCCCGCAGTGAACAGCGCCACATGGATGCCATGAAGCAGTTGATCGACAAGTATGAACTGGAGGATCCGGTGAAATCCGATAAAATCGGGGTGTTTACCAACGAAACGTTGAAGGCACTTTTCGACACCCTCACGGCTCAGGGGAAAGAATCGTTGGAGGCAGCCCTGAGAGTGGGAGCGGCAATTGAAGAAATTGATATTCTGGATATTCAGAAACAACTGGATGAAAATGTGGACAATCAGGATATTACCCTGGTGTACAACAATTTGATGAAAGGTTCCCGGAACCACCTGCGAGCTTTCGTCAGAAATTTGGCGAATATTGGAGTGACTTATGAGCCGCAGTATCTGGATCCGGATACTTACCAGAGCATCATTAGCACCCCGATGGAACGAGGCCGCCTGTAAAAATTGCTAACGAAGAAATAAACCTATGGGGGACGACCGGGGTAAACCTTCGTCCCCCTATTTTTTTACCTTTCCCCACTTTTTGTTTCCCGGATTTTGATTTTCCCTTGTTCGTTGCGCCCGGTTTTTTTACTTTCGTGGGTGAAGTTTTAACCAACGCTGTACGATTCGGTGAAACGGGAACGGTGATGTATGCGAGCAGCTGTTTTTTTAATTTTTCTTGGCTGGATGCTGATCCGTCCGGCGCTTTGGGGACAACCTGCGGAGTCGTATTCGTCCCCCGAGCCGATTCCATCCTCATCTTGCTGGTTGCTGGAAGATGCCCGCCACTTTTTAAAGGTTGGTGAGGGACTGATGATGGCGCCCTTCCGTTTCTCCGGGGCGCAATGGGGGCAGGTGGGACTAATTCTGGGGGGAACAGCGGTATTCTTTCTGGTGGATCCGGCCGTGCGCGACCTGGCCGTGAACAATCGGAGCGAGCTGAATGACCTGATATTCAATTTCGATGCCTACCATGGCGATAAATACACCTTCGCGTTTAGCTGGATGCTGTATGGTGGAGGAATTGTACTGAAACAGGGCAAAGTCCGGATGATGGGGTTACTTTCCCTGGAAGCGTTTTTGTATGCCGGGGCGTTGACCCATATTTTAAAAACTGTCATTGGCCGCCGCCGTCCTTACGGAGGAGAAAATCATCTGGTATTCAAACCGTTCCGGGGGGAGACGCTGTATCGTTCCCTGCCCAGCGGACACGCAACCGGTGCTTTTGCGGTGTCTACCGTGATGGCCAAATCCCTTCCAAATCTCTGGTGGAAAGGTTTCTGGTACGGCTCGGCGGTAATGGTGGCTGCGTCGCGGGTGTATCACGGCGCTCACTGGCTCTCGGATGTTTTTTGGGGGAGCGTGGTGGGGTATTCTGTAGCATCGCTGGTCGTGAACCTGAACTCAGTTGTACGCCCTCAAGCGTCTCGGAGGGCGTTTCGCCTGCAGCCCTTTCTGGCATTGGCGGGGGTGGGCGTGCGGATTGATTTCTGATTCCGCCACCTGTCTGAAAGTCCGCCCCGGCCTTGAAGGTAGTTCCCCGCAGTCTGATTGCGCTTCCCCCTTTTTGCAATTCCAGCCTGATGAAAATTTCTCGGGAGGTAATCTTTCAGTGTTGCCCACCGGCTGGGGCAAAGAGCGCTTTAAATCGTGTTTTCCAACCCGACATTTCCGGTTAACCTGTTACATTTCCCCGTCTGGAAAAGAATGTCTCAACCTTCACAGCCTGTTGGATCGGTTTTGCCGGCCGTTTCTCTGGTAGAAAGAATTTTTATTTTTCTGTTCTCCATTCATCTTTTCTTCATTTTCTCTCGTTAAAATCCCTTCGGAAGACGACAAAAAACGGACTAATAGACGGAGATCAGCCATGAAAAAAGCAAAACAAACCCACGAGAAATCCCGGGTAGATCCGGAGGAAATTCTCAAAAAATTTGGTACCAGCGAGGAAGGATTAAGCGAATCGGTAGTGCAGAAACGCCAGGAGAAATACGGGTTCAATGAGTTGCCGGAGAAGAAGAAAAGTGCCCTGCTAAAGTTCCTGGGATATTTCTGGGGACCGATTCCTTGGATGATTGAAGTGGCGGTGATTCTTTCGGCGCTGGTGCAGCACTGGACGGATTTCGGGATTATTTTAACCTTATTGTTCATGAATGCTGTGGTTGGATTCTGGGAGGAATACCAGGCGGGAAATGCCATCGAGGCGTTGAAGGCCAAATTAGCCCTTAAGGCCCGAGTCAGGCGAGACGGTAAATGGCGGATGATTTCGGCCCGGGAGTTGGTGCCAGGAGATATTATTCGTCTGCGTTTGGGAGAGATTGTACCCGCAGACGCCGTTTTGTTAAAAGGTGATCCCATTCAGGTGGACCAATCGGCCCTTACCGGAGAATCGCTACCGGTTAGCCGCGAACCTGGCGATACGGTGTATTCCGGTTCAGTGGTAAAACAGGGCGAAATTGAAGCCGTGGTAACGGCGACAGGAAAGAATACCTATTTCGGGAAAACCGCCAGTTTAGTAGAAAATGTGCACACGGTCAGTCACTTTCAGAAAGCGGTCCTCAAAATTGGCGATTACCTGATTGTCATTGCCCTGGCGCTGGTGATTCTCATCTTGACCGTCGCCCTGTTCCGCGGCGATCCGATGCTGACCACGTTGCAATTTGCCCTGATTTTAACGGTGGCGGCGGTACCGGTGGCCATGCCGGCGGTATTGTCGGTGACGATGGCCGTGGGAGCGCGGATGCTGGCCAAAAAGCAAGCCATTGTCAGTCGTTTGGCGTCCATTGAAGAGATGGCGGGAGTGGATGTACTCTGCTCGGACAAAACCGGCACCCTGACGCAGAATAAACTAACCATGGGCGAGGTTTACAGCTTGCAGGGGGTCAATCGAGAAGAGGTGGTTTTGTGTGCGGCCCTCGCCTCCCGGGAAGAAGATCAGGATCCCATCGATCTGGCAATTCTGAAAGGATTGCAAACCAAAGAGGTGTTGCAAAAATATCGAATTGTTCATTTCAAACCGTTCGATCCGGTAAGTAAACGCACCGAGGCGGTTGTGCGGCCTGAGAAGGGGAAAGAATTTCGGGTCAGTAAAGGGGCGCCCCAGGTGATTCTGGATCTGGCGAAGAATGCAGACACCATTCGCGAGGAGATCAGCAAGGTGATCCAGAATTTTGCCCAGCGGGGATTCCGTTCGTTAGGGGTTGCCCGTACAGATGATGCGGGGTACTGGCAGTTTCTGGGGATTATTCCGCTGTTCGATCCGCCCCGGGAGGATTCCCGTCAGACCATTGCCACCGCCCGCGAAATGGGAGTGGATGTCAAAATGGTAACCGGAGATCAACAAGCCATTGCTCGCGAAATTGCCAAACAGCTCGATCTGGGAACCAATATTCTGGACGCCACCATGTTTTCGGAAACCGAACACTTTCAGGCGGGGCGGTTAGAGGAAGCCATTGAAAAAGCCGACGGGTTTGCCCAGGTCTTTCCGGAGCACAAGTATCACATTGTGGAAGTGTTGCAGAAACGCGGGCATATTGTGGGCATGACCGGTGATGGAGTGAACGATGCCCCGGCATTAAAGAAAGCCGATGCCGGAATCGCGGTTTCCGATGCCACCGATGCCGCGCGCGCCGCCGCCGACATTGTTCTGCTAACCCCCGGACTCTCCATTATCATCGATGCCATCAAGGAGAGTCGGAAAATTTTTCAGCGCATGAACAGTTACGCCATATACCGGATTGCGGAAACCATCCGGGTGTTGCTCTTCATGACGTTGTCCATCATTGTCTTCAACTTCTACCCGGTCACGGCGGTGATGATTGTGCTGTTGGCGCTGTTGAATGACGGACCGATTCTGGCCATCGCCTACGACCGGGCCGATTACTCCAACCATCCGGAGCGCTGGAACATGCCGCGGGTCTTGTGGATTTCCACCGTGCTGGGTATTCTGGGAGTCATTGCCTCCTTCGGGCTGTTCTACCTGGGCGAGCGTACCTTTCATTTGAATCGGGCGGTCATTCAAAGCTTTATTTTCCTGAAATTGGCGGTAGCCGGCCATTTGACCATTTTTCTGTCCCGCACCACCGGACCGTTCTGGTCGTCCAAGCCATCGGGCATATTGTTCTGGTCTGCCGTTGTCACCAAGGTAATTGCCACCCTGGCGGCGGTGTACGGTGTGTTTATGACCGCCATTGGCTGGAAATGGGCTCTGCTGGTCTGGGGATACGCTCTGGTCTGGTTCCTGGTAAACGATCGCGTGAAAATCTGGGCCTACCGGATATTCGATCGCGAGAAATCAGTCATCTTTTCAAAATAAAACAAGAAAGGAGAGGTCATGGAAAAGCAAACGCAAAAACCTCGTCCCGAAGAAATACAGCGCCTGATTCGAAACCTGGGAAACGATTACGGAGCGATTCGGCAACGGGCGCGGGCCTCTTTAGTTGCCATGGGTAAAAGCGCCATTGATTTTTTAGCCGAACTGATTGTTTTTCCCCAACATATTTACCGATGGGAAGCGGTGAAGGCGCTGGGAGAAATGGAGGATCCGGAAACCATTCCCTATCTAATCGAAGCGCTTTCGGATGACAAAAGCGATGTACGCTGGTTGGCAGCCGAGGGACTCATTAAACTGGGGCCCCGCGTCATCAAACCGTTGCTGGAAACGCTCCTCAAAGAAGATGGATCCGTTTTTCTGCTGGAGAGCGCCCATCATGTGTTTTTCGATCTGAAGGAAAAAGGCGAGATCCCAGACGGTTTTCCCATTGACGATCTGCTACAGGCCCTGAAGCGCTTCGACTCCTGGGAATCGGTGAAAGAAATCTCGGAACAAGCCCTGAAAGTGCTCTCCGAGTAATGTGGGGGAAGGAGGTGTACCGACTCCAGATGCACGCTTTAAAGATTCTTTCTTTTCTCTGTGCCGGCTCTTGATTTTTTGAGTGGTAATGCTAATTTACATTAAGTTGCGAATAGTGTGCTTTAATCGCGGGATTACTGAATGAAAAGAGAAAAAGCTGAGGAAAACGAATGAAGGCAAACGAAGCAGGAAAAATCGGGTTCTGGGGTGTGACAGCCATTGGAGTCGGTGGAATGGTGGGAGGCGGTATTTTTGCCGTGTTGGGATTGGCGGTTCAACTGGCAAAAGGCGGCACGCCGATTGCCTTCTTTATCGCCGGTCTGATTGCCTTAATTACCTCCTATTCCTACGCAAAACTTTCGGTTATTTACCCGAGTCAGGGTGGAACCGTAGAGTTTTTGAATCAGGCATTCGGCACCGGCATCCCGACCGGTGGACTTAATATTTTACTCTGGTTAAGCTACATTATCATGCTCTCGCTTTACGCCTACGCGTTTGGGAGCTATGGGGCCAGCTTTTTTGCTCCCGTTACCCAACCCCTGGTGAAACACCTTTTCATTACAGGCGTCATTTTGGGATTAATGGCGATTAATGTTCTGGGAGCAGCCGTTGTGGGCGAAGTGGAGGAATGGATTGTGGGGTTCAAAATAAGCATTCTGCTGTTGTTTGTGCTGGTGGGGCTGTGGAGTGTGGACTGGCAGCGATTGCAACCCCACACCTGGGCCCCTCCCGAGCGTTTGGTTACCGGCGGAATGATTATTTTTCTGGCTTATGAGGGCTTTGAGTTGATTGCCAACACCGCCCGGAACGTGAAAGATCCCTTCAAAACCTTGCCGCGGGCGTATTTCAGTTCGGTCATTTTTGTAATTGTATTGTACGTGCTGGTCTCGCTGGTTACGGTGGGCAACCTGGCTTACCCGAAGATTGTGGCCGCCCGGGATTACGCCCTGGCCGAAAGTGCCAAACCGTTCTTCGGCCATCTCGGTTTTGTACTGATTGCCGTGGCCGCTCTGCTGTCCACCGCCTCAGCCATCAATGCCACCCTGTACGGGTCGGCCCGGGTAAGTTACATTATTGCCCGCGATGGGGAATTACCGCGATTTCTGGAAAAGAAAATCTGGCAAAAACCCCTGGAAGGTTTGATTTTGACGACCCTGATTACCCTGTTTGCCGCCAACTTCTTAGATCTCTCCAGTATTTCTTTTATTGGGAGCGCCGGTTTTCTCCTGATTTTTACCGCTGTGAATTTAGCCAATGCGCGTCTGCATCGCTCCACTTATTCCAAGAGCTGGGTGTCGTTGCTGGGGGCGCTGGCCTGTTTTGGGGCGCTGGTGTTGTTGGTGTGGCAGCGTTTTGTGAAATCGCCCTCCCAGGTTTACCTGTTGATTGTGATTGTGGTGGGCGCTTTTGTAACCGAGGCGGTGTACCGGAAACTGACCGGACGAAGTTTAAAAACATTTTATTGGAAACGCGAACAAAATCGTTCCTGAAAAATAAATAAAAATAGCCAGTGGTTGGGTGGTAACACGAAATGAATATGGCGAGGGGTGAACGGAAAAGTGAGGACAAAATAAGGAGAAACGCGATGGAAAAATGTTCTTCAAAATCCGGGTTGATGGTTTCTCTTTGGCTGGTGGTATTGCTGCTGTTGGCGCTGGCTCCGGCAGCGTTGGCTCAATATTTCGGCCGCAACAAAGTGCAGTACGAACATTTTGATTTCCGGGTAATGCATACCGATCATTTTGACATTTATTACTATCCTGCCGAAGAAGAAGTGACTCGCGATGCCGCGCGAATGGCCGAACGCTGGTACGCTCGCCATTCCCGGGAAATGAGTCACCAATTCGATCTGAAAAAACCGATCATCTTTTACGCAGACCAACCGGATTTCTTGCAAACCACCGCCATCATGGGAATGCTGAGCGAAGGAACCGGTGGCGTTACCGAACCTTTGAAAGACCGGGTGGTGCTACCATTTACCGGCTGGTACCGCGAGAACGACCATGTACTGGGACACGAACTGGTACATGCTTTTCAGTTCGATATTATGGGGAAGGGGGGTGCCGGACTGGCGGGAATGCAGCGTTTGCCCCTCTGGATGGTGGAAGGAATGGCCGAGTACTATTCCTTGGGTTCGACTGACCCCCACACCGCCATGTGGATTCGCGATGCCATGTTGTTTGACGATTTGCCCACCGTGAAAGACCTGACCACCAAGGCGCGTTACTTCCCTTACCGCTACGGACAGGCGCTTTACGCTTTTATCGATGGTCGCTGGGGAAACGACGTCATTATACGCTTATTTACCGCTGCTTCCAAAGTGGGACCCGATGCCGCGATTGACTCCATTCTGGGAGTTTCCAGCGACACCCTGTCCATTCTCTGGCACCAGT
>JAJRXE010000140.1 GCA_024276455.1 Calditrichota bacterium | reverse complement strand
GGGAAGCCGGGAAACGGGTGCTGGCCAAAGATATTCACGCCGGCCGAATGAATCTGGGGCCGGTGCTGAGTCCCGACGGAAAATATGTCGCCTTTCTCTCCGAGCGGGATATTTTCAGCATCGATTTGTACCTGGCGGATGCCAGCACCGGAAAGATCATCCGGCGTTTGAGTACCGAGGAACGGAATTTCCATTTCGATGCCCTCAGTTTTGTGAATTCCAGCGGAAGCTGGTCGCCGGACGGAAAAGAATTTGCCACCGTGGTGTACGCCAAAGGCAATAATCAGATTGCCATTTTCGATGTGGCGAGCGGCAAACTGCGCCGCCAGCTGGGTTTCCCCAAAATTGGGGCCATTTCCTGTCCGGCCTGGTCGCCGGACGGACGCTACCTGGCGTTCTCCGGCATGTGGGGCGGCATCAGCGACCTGTACCTGTACGATTTTCAGGCGGACTCGCTCCTTCGTTTAACGAACGACCGCTACGCCCAGCTTCAGCCCGCCTGGTCGCCGGACGGAAAATATCTGGCTTTTGTCACCGACCAGACCCCCGGCACCGATTTCCAGCAGCTGACCCACGGTCCCTTGCAGGTGGCAATCCTGAATCTGGAATCCGGCGAGATTGAATTGCCCCATTTGTTCCAGCGCGGTAAACAAATTAATCCCCAGTTCTCCCCGGACGGTCGTTCCCTCTATTTTATTTCCGATCAGGACGGATTTAGCGATATTTACCGGCTGGATCTGGTCGAGAATCGCCTCTACCGGGTAACCCGCCTGGCTACCGGGGTCAGCGGACTAACCATGTATTCTCCAGCCCTCTCGGTGGCTTTACAAAACGGAAGGCTGATGTTCACCGTGTTTGAACATGGGCAGTACAACGGGTATTCTCTGGAAGCGGAAGAAGCCCGGGGAGTGCCCTGTAGCGAGTTAACCGATCTGACCCGCTACGGCGGGTTTCTGCCTCCCCTGCTAATGGAAGGGGAACGGCAAATTGACGCCGACTTGCAGGATGCCAATCTCGGGTTACCCCGCACGGCCGATTTCAAAACTTCACCGTACCGTCCGCGCTTCCAGCTGGACTACATTGGCGGACAGGCCAGCATAGGTTTCACCAATTCCCGTTACCAGAATGTTTTCGGGGGAGCGTTGACCATGCTCTTCAGCGACATGTTGGGGCAGCGTGTCATTGCCGGTTCTTTCCAGGTAAATGGCCGGATCGAAAATCTGGGAGGCGAGTTGTTGTACGAAAATCTGGCGCACCGCTGGAACTGGGGGGCTGCCATTAGCCATACGCCTTTCGTTTCCTCTTACCAAGCCGTGAGCACCGTGCCGGTGGAAATAGATGGGGTCATTTACCCGGGCACGGAGGTGGTGACCTACACCGACAATGTGTATTACGAACAGGGGAGTTTCCTGTTGAATTATCCTCTGAATACCATGACCCGAATCGAATTCAGCACCGGACTAACCCACATCTGGTTTTACCGGAAACTGGAAACCGTGGTCACCGTGAACGACTACGTCATTTCCAGCAAGGAAGAAAAGCTGCCCGCTTCCTCGCCGCTCAATCAGTTCCACGGTGCGGTGGCATTGGTGGGCGACAATTCCTACTACGGGTTTACCTCACCCACCCGGGGTACCCGTTACCGCTTTCAAATTCAGCCCAATTTTGGCTCGCTCCAGTACCAGTCGGTTATTCTGGATTACCGTCATTACATTTTCTGGCGGCCTTTTACGCTGGGCATGCGGTTTTTACATTACGGTTGGTACGGAAAAGATGCCGATAGCGACCGGCTTTCGCCCCTCTTCCTGGGTTCCGAGTGGCTCATTCGGGGGTACCAGTACGATTCCTTCTCGGCGGAAGAATGCGTGACGAACGGCGCCGATCCGAAACAGTGCCCGGTATTCGATCGGCTGGTAGGGAGCAAGGTGGCGGTCGTGAATCTGGAGTTTCGCATTCCCTTGTTAGGAAACGAAAACTTTGGTTTGCTGAATTTCCCTTATTTACCCACCGAGGTGAGCTTCTTTTTAGATGGCGGCACCGCCTGGACGAATCATGAAAAGCCGGTATTGAAACTGGCCCGGGTGTCCAATGAACGCATTCCGGTATTCAGTGTGGGAGCCTCCGCGCGGGTGAATTTTCTGGGGTTCATGATTGTGGAAGGGTATGTGGCGCATCCCTTCCAGCGGCCGAAAAAAGATTGGGTGTTTGGCTTCCAGATTGCCCCGGGATGGTAAGAAAACTGTTTTGGCTGACATGCTCCTCCTGCAAAACCGCCGTCGCACTCCTGATGTGGGTGCGGCGGTTTTTTGTTGCCCTGTTTCGGTAGAAACTCCCGGTGCGAATGGACGGCAGTGGTACCCAAATAGGAAAAGCTCTCGAATGGAAGAAAATTCTTTGAAGCGCTTTTTCTTCATTTTTTCTTCATTTTTCTTTTTTAAAATCAGACCGGGTTGAGGAATGGTGAAGAAAACCAATAATGTGAGGAGGTAAGCGCAATGCATCGAATCATCTCAAGCCGGAAATTAGCGTTGTATCTGATTGGCAGTTTGTTGGTCGGATTGTTTCTGGGATTGGGTCTGGAGCGCGCCGTGGCCAGTCAGCCGGCGCCGGTCGTGTTACCGGCAGAGCCGGTTTCTCCGGACACCACGACGGACATGTTGAGCGGAAGCAACGTAGCCGATCAGCTCAGCAATATTTTTGCCCGGGTGGCCCAGCAGGTCAACCCTTCGGTGGTCACCATTTTTACCGAAACCACGATTAAGGTACAGCAGCAGCTTCCGCTTTCGCCTTTCGAGGAGTTTTTTGGTCCGGATCTTTTCCAGCATTTCTTTCAAATGCCGCCCCAACCGCAGGGAAATTTGAAACAAATGGGGTTGGGATCCGGCGTGATTGTGACCTCGGACGGTATTATTCTCACCAATAATCACGTGGTGGACGGTGCGGACAACATCAAGGTGCGTTTGCTGGATGGCCGGGAGTTCAAAGCGACGGTTAAAGGAACCGATCCGCAAACCGATCTGGCGGTGATTAAAATTGATGCTCAGAATCTCAGACCGATTCGTCTGGGCGACTCCGACAAAGCCCGGGTGGGCGAGTGGGTGCTGGCGATTGGCTCCCCGCTAAATCCGCAGCTGGAACACACCGTAACGGCCGGCATCATTAGTGCCAAGGGGCGCAGTGGCGTGGGCTTGACCCAATACGAGGATTACATTCAAACCGATGCGGCCATTAATCCCGGTAATTCGGGAGGTGCGCTGGTAAACACCCGGGGCGAGCTCATCGGCATCAATTCCGCCATTGCCACCAAAACCGGGGGGTTCATGGGAATCGGCTTTGCCATTCCGGTGAACCTGGCCCAAAAAGTCATGAACGACATCTTAACCAAAGGCAAAGTGGTGCGCGGTTGGTTGGGAGTGGTCATTCAGAATCTGACTCCCGAAATGGCCAAAGCGCTGAAACTGGAGACCACCCATGGCGTCATCATTAGCCAGGTACAGAAAGGAAGTCCGGCGGACAAAGCGGGGTTGAAGGAAGGCGATGTCGTGCTTCGTTTGAACGGTCGGGAAGTGACCAATACGGTGGAAATGAGCACCCGCATCGCCAGTACCTCTCCCGGAAAAGTGGTAGTGCTGACCATTTTGCGGGACGGAAAAGTGCGGGATTTGAAGGTAAAACTGGGTGAATTGAATCCCATGGCGCAGCAGATGGCCCGGGGCGAAAGCACCTACACGAAAATCGGATTAAAAGTGGCGAACATCACGCCGGAATTGAGCCGAAAATACCGCCTGCCTTCTGGCATCGAAGGCGTGGTGGTTACCGGAGTGGATCCGTCCGGTATTGCGGCGGCGGTTGGAATTCAGGAAGGCGATGTGATTTTGAAGGTCGATCGCAAAGCCGTGAAATCGGTGGCCGACTTCGATGCCCTGATTCGCAAGGTGAAACCGGGTGAAGATGTGCTGCTGTACCTCCGGCGGGGCGAGGCAAATCTGTTCGTGGCCTTTACCATGCCGGAAGAATAAATCGCCCGGAGGGATTGAGCGCTCCCTTACGGGCCTCCGGTGGTGGGAGGGATGAACCCCCTCCCGCCACTTTTCTCATATTGATTCTTCAATTTTAAAAATTTTATTTTATATTGAAAAAGAAAAACAGGCAGGGACGGACCATGAGGATTTTAATCGTAGAGGACGAGGAGAGTCTGGCATTGCGAATTAAAAATGTGCTGGAAAGCGAGAAATACCAGGCCGAAGTGGCTTTCGACGGAGAATCCGGACTGGAGAAAGCCCTGACCGAGGAGTACGACCTTATTCTGCTGGATATTTTGCTTCCTCGACTCAACGGCATCGATTTGTTAAAGGAAATTCGCCGGGAAAAAATCTCAACCCCGGTTTTGTTGTTAACGGCCAAAGATCGGATCGAGGACAAAGTGGCAGGACTGGATGCGGGTGCCGACGATTATCTTACCAAGCCATTTGCGTTGCCGGAGTTGCTGGCCCGGGTGCGCTCTCTGCTGCGACGCATCAGCGAAGTGAAAACCTCTGTGCTCTCCGCCGGCGACCTGGAGGTGAACACCCACACCCACGAAGTGAAGCGGGGCGGCAAGCCGATTAATCTCACCACCAAAGAATACGCCATTCTGGAATTTTTGCTTTACAATAAAAACCGGGTGGTTTCGCGCCTCTCCATTGCCGAGCATGTGTGGGGAGACAATTTCGACCTTTTTACTATGACGAACTTTGTGGATGTGCACATCAAAAATCTGCGCAAAAAAATTGACGACGACCGGGAAAAGAAACTGATTCAAACCGTACGTGGAGTGGGTTACATGATAAAGGACGAAGCATGAAGATTCGTTTCCGGCTGACGTTGTGGTATTTTTCGATTACCCTCTTCATTCTGTTGCTGTTCAGTCTGGGGATTTACCTGAGCATGCAGCGGGTGCTGTTCCGTTCGCTGGATCAGGATCTCACGGAAATTGCCGATGTGGTTGAACAGAGTTACAACGACAGTCTGGCGACCTTCGACATCCTGCAACTGGACAGCGAGAAAACCGATCCGTTTCTGGATTATTACCTGGTTATTTACAACCGAAAGAAGGAAGTGATTTTTCGCTCGGCGCTGGCAGAGCAAATTTCTCTGGAAGTGCCTTTTAGCGCGCCGGGTGATCCGGAACGCGCGACCCTAAAGATTTTCCTCCGCCATCCGATTCCCCGCCTGCATCCCGGAAAGAAAGGAGAAATTGCCTTTCGCGCCATTAACCGGGAATTGCGCTACCAGGGGAAACGGCTGGGCTGGATTACGGTGGCGCGTCCCATTGAACAGTTGGAAGAATCCCAGCATCGGTTACTTCAGATTTTGTTTGTGGCCATTCTGATTGTGGTGGCTCTGATTGGTGCCAGCGGGTATTTGCTGACTCGCAAAGCCCTGGCGCCAGTGGACGTGATTGCCCGCCGGGCGAATCAGATCAGTCACAGCAATCTGAACCGGCGCATCGAAGGGGTGAGCCCCGGTGACGAACTGGGGACCCTGGCAGAGACGCTGAACAACCTGCTGGAACGTCTGGAGCGGGCTTTCCAGAGCCAGCAGCGCTTCATGGCCGATGCCGCCCACGAGTTGAAAACCCCCCTGTCGGTGCTGCGAGCCCACTGGGAAGAGGAGCTCAACAATCCGGAGCTTTCCCTCCCGATGAAAGAAAAATTGGCCCGCGACGTGGAAACCATCTCCCGTTTGACCCATTTGATTAACAATCTGCTGCTCCTGTCCCGCACCGAACAAATCCGGGAAAACTTCGATTTTTCCGAAGTCCGCCTGGACGAAGTGCTGGACGAAGTGGTGGCCGATGCCGCCATTCTGGCGGAAATGAAGGAACAGCGTTTGGTCTCCGAGCACCAGGAGTCGGTTACCCTGCGCGGCGACCGCTCGCGCCTGTACCAGCTTTTTTTCAATATTGTGGATAACGCCATAAAGTACACCCAGCCCGGTGGCGAGGTGAGCATCCGGCTGCGGCGGATCGGCGGGGAAGCGGTGGTGGAAATCCGCGACAACGGCCCGGGAATCCCCTCCGAAGACCTTCCCCATATTTTCGAGCGCTTCTACCGGGTAAAAAAAGATCGGGCGCGGCAAACCGGCGGCAGCGGACTGGGATTGTCCATCTGCCAGCTAATTGCCCGGGTGCACAACGGTAAAATCGAAGTGGAAAGTCAACCCGGCCAGGGAAGCCTCTTTCGGGTTCGACTTCCACTCGAGGAAGGGGAAAAGCAAGCGGCAAAATCGTGAAACCGTGAGTTTGCCGAAAACCGGAAAAAGAGGAGGAACAGGTGTGAAAAAAGTGGAAGGAAGCAAACCTACCGAAAAGAAACTTTCCCTCTGGGAGGCCGTGTCCATGGCGGTTGGTACCATGATTGGTGCCAGCATCTTTTCCATTTTTGGCCTGGGAGCAAAAATCGCCGGCCACAACCTGCCGGAAGCATTTGTACTTTCCGGAATCTACGCATTGCTGGTGGCTTATTCCTACACCAAGCTGGGGGCAAAAATTGTCTCCAATGCCGGCCCCATTGCCTTTATTTTGAAGGGGTTCGGAGATGGGGTGTTGACCGGTACCATGGGCATTTTAATGTGGTTGAGTTACGTGGTATCTCTTTCGCTGTTTGCCAAGGGATTTGCCGGCTACTTTTTACCGCTGGTTCACCTAACTGCCACCCCGGCGGCAACGGGGATTACCGAGGTGGTGGTGCTCTCTTTCTTTACCGCCCTGAATTTTTTCGGTTCTAAAGCGGTGGGACGGGCGGAGTTTTACATTGTAGTGGTGAAACTCTCCATTCTGGGGATTTTCATCGTGCTGGGCATCTTAACCATTAAACCGGAATTCCTGGCGCCATCTTTGGAAGGAACCTACTTACACGGAATGTTTTTTGCCTCGGTTATTTTCTTCCTCTCTTACATGGGATTCGGTCTGGTGACCAATGCTTCGGAGAACATCGAGAATCCCCGCCGCAACGTCCCCCGGGCCATTTATCTAAGCATTTTTATCGTAATTTTTGTGTATGTTTCGGTGGCGGTGGTGGCGGTCGGCAATTTGTCGCTCTCACAACTGATCAGAGCGCAGGAGAACGCCCTGGCGGTGGCGGCCCGTCCCTTTCTGGGCAATCTGGGATTTCTACTTATTTCCATTGGCGCCCTCTTTTCCATCTCTTCGGCCATGAATGCCACCCTGTACGGCGGGGCCAACATCGCCTATTCTCTCGCTAAAGATGGTGAATTACCCCGCTTCTTCGAACGGAAAGTCTGGTTCAAATCCACCGAAGGGTTGTTCATTACCGCCATCCTGGGCTTTCTCTTTGCTCTTTTGTTTAATCTGGGCGGCGTGGCGTCCATTACCAGCGCCATTTTTATTTCCATCTATTTCTTTGTCCTCATTTCGCATTACCGGAATGTTAAAGAAGTGGGAGGAAACCCGCTGTTCATTCTCTTTAACCTGCTAATCTTGTTGGCAGTGTTTGTGGTATTGATGTATTACAACTGGAAAACCCAACGGGCAGCTTTTTACGGAACGATTCTCACTTTTTCGGGCGCCTTTCTGGCGGAATATATTTACCGGGTTGTCTCCCGACGAGAATTTACCCGTTACATGAACCGTATGAAATTATTCCGGGAAACCCATGAATGAGATCGATGCCATTGCCACTATTCTGGTAATCGAAGACGAGCAGACTATCATCGAATTTCTGCGCACCGGACTGCGTTACGAAGGGTACCGGGTGGAGGTGGCGACCAGCGGGAACGAGGGTTTAAAACGCCTGCGCCGCGGAGGGGTAGATTTGTTGATTCTGGACATCATGCTGCCGGATATTGATGGCTTCGAAGTTTGCCGCCGCTTACGCGAAAGCGGCCACACGCTGCCCATCATCATGCTCACTGCCCGCAAAGAGATCACCGACCGGGTTCGCGGACTGGACACCGGTGCGGACGATTACATCACCAAACCGTTCAGTTTCGACGAGCTGCTGGCGCGCATCCGCGCTCAGTTGCGCCGGGTGGGACACGCCTCGGAGAACCGGGTGCTGCGGGGGGCGGACATCGAAATGAACCTGGAAACGCGCACGGTTCAACGCGCGGGACAACCAGTGGAGCTTACCCCCACGGAATTCTCTCTGCTGGAACTGTTCCTGCGCCATCCGCGGCGCGTATTTACCCGCGATACTTTGCTCAATCTGGTGTGGGGCTACCATTACGCCGGCGAAACCAATGTGGTGGATGTGCACATTAGCCATTTGCGGGAAAAGTTGAATGACCGTCCCGCCCGGCTCATCCGCACCCACTACGGCGTGGGGTATGCCTTTCATCCGGAAGATGCAGGTTCTCCGGCTCACCGGGAGGAAACCCGGTCATGAAACGCTGGAAGCAATTTCCCTTACGAACCCGCTTGACACTGCTTTATATGGCACTGCTGTTTTTCAGTGTCAGCATCATCGGCGGTTACTCCTACTGGAACGTGCGCAATTTGCTCATGGAAAACAAAATGGCGGATTTGCGGGCCCGGGCCAAACCCATCATTGCCCACTGGATTATGGGACATCCCGCCGCTTACTGGCAGCACCACACGCTGGACTCCCTGGCGGGGTTCCTGGCCCGCGATCTGACCTCCCGGGAAACGGCAGCGCTTGTTCTGAACACTCGCGGAGAGGTTCTGGCCAGCGGCAAGCGCCTGCCAGAGGAACCGAACGCCCCGCCACCCGATCCGCAATACACGTCCCGAGCCCTGGCCGGAGAAAACGAAATTTCCTATCGGGATACCGTAGCCGGGCAAACGGTGCTGGTGTTGCTGATTCCCCTGCGACCCGCTCCGGGTAGCCAGACGGTGTTGGGAGCCGCCCAGCTCAGCACCTCGCTGCAGGCCGAGAACCGCATCCTGTTTACCCACGGAATGATGATTCTGGTGGTGGCGGTTCTGGTGCTGCTCATGGGAGCGGAGTTGGGATTTGCCCTGATTTCTTCCAACCTGCGATATTTAAAGCAGATGGCTCGCACCTGTCAGGTAATTGCGGCAGGCGATCTTTCCCGGCGGGTGCCGCTTCCCGCGGCCCGGGACGAAATCGGGATGTTGGCCCGTTCTTTCAACCACATGGTCAAGCGGCTGGAACAATTGCTGGCCTCACAACGGCGTTTTGTTGCCAACGCCGCCCACGAACTGCGCACCCCGCTTACAGCCCTGCAGGGGTCGCTGGAGGTGCTGATGCGCGGTGCTCAGGAAGACCCCGCCACCGTAGCCCGCCTGACCCGCAGCATGCACATCCAGGTGCAACGCCTTATTGGTCTGTGCGAGCATTTGCTGGACCTCTCGCGTCTGGAAAACTCCCGCAACGTTCGCAAACAACCGGTGGACCTGGAAGCGTTCTTCCGGGAATTCCTCGATCAGGTCCGCCTGCTGGTCGGGAAACG
>JAJRXE010000139.1 GCA_024276455.1 Calditrichota bacterium | reverse complement strand
CTGTTCCTTTTGAGCCTGCACCAGCTTTCCCTTCGCGGTCTCCACGTACTCGATCTGTCCGCGGGGAATTTTCACCTCCACTCCCCCGGTGGTTTTGAAGTACAGCACCGTCTCTTCAACCTTGAGCACCTTTCCGACAAATTCCGAACCGTCTTTTAAAACAATTCGGTAACTCCGATCGGGTTGAAATTCTACTTTTTTCTGCTGGGCAAACACTAAACCGACAAGAACCATCAGCCAGATAAAAAGAAGGTTCCAACGCATGGTTCACCCCCCATTGAATTTTAAGAAACATACACCGGTCTCAATCGCCGCCGCAAGAAAAATTTTGAAAAACCGGTTCTTTTTCACGCGAAAGAATTTCCAATCAACGCAACCGGAACGGTATTTTCCCGTAGAGACCAATGTCAGGAAGATTTAAACAGAGAGGGAACCCATGAAACGGATTGCGTTTGTATTATTGCTTTTTTCCTTTTCTTACACTGCTTTTGCACAATCTCTTGAAACCAAAAAAGTGTACCTTATTCAACGAGCCAACCCGCATCCCCCGACCATCGACGGGAAAATGGACGATCCGGTCTGGCAGCGCTTACCGGCAGGAACAGACTTCGTCCAGCACCAACCGGAAGAAGGCAAACCGCCAACGTACCAGACCTATTTTAAACTCGCCTACGACGACAAAAACATTTACGTGCTGATTCGGGCGATTGATCTTGAGCCGGAAAAAATTGTACGGCGGATGGCCCGGCGGGACGAGGGCGACGACGCCGACATGGTGGGGATTCTGTTCGACAGCTACCACGACCAGCGCACCGCTTTCGGCTTTGGGGTAAACGCCGCCGGAGTGAAAGTGGACCAGATGTTTACCAACGACGGGAGCAACGAAGACAAAAGCTGGGATCCGGTGTGGGAAGTGGCCGTCAGCGTGGACGACAGCGGTTGGACGGCCGAAATGCGCATTCCCTTCAGCCAGTTGCGTTACGGAAAGAAAAAAGAACAGGTGTGGGGATTGCAGGTGTACCGTCAGTTTTACCGCCGGCAGGAACTTTCTCTCTGGCAGTATGTTCCCCGGGATGCGTCCGGATTTGTTCATTTGTTTGGCGAACTGCGGGGGTTAATCGGTTTGACGTCGCCGCGGCGCATCGAAATTCTCCCTTACGCCGTTAGTAAGCTGGAAACCGGTCCAGCCGAGGAGGGTAACCCTTTCCGCACCGGTCATTCCACCGGGTTTAACGGCGGATTGGACGGAAAAATTGGCGTCACCAGCGATTTAACCCTGGATCTGACTGTCAATCCCGATTTCGGGCAGGTGGAAGCCGACCCCTCGGTGGTGAATTTGACCGCCTTCGAAACTTTTTTCGAAGAGAAGCGCCCCTTCTTTATTGAGGGTCGCAACATTCTGAACTTTCCTCTGGCCATGGGCGACGGCGATTTCGCCCGGGAGACCCTCTTTTACTCCCGGCGCATCGGACGCCGTCCCCATTATTACCCGGATTTAGCCAGCGAGGAGTACGCCAGGGTACCGGACAACACCACCATTCTGGGAGCCTTCAAACTTACCGGAAAGACCAAAACCGGCTGGTCCATTGGCGCCCTGGAAGCCCTGACCGCCCGGGAGGTCGCTCAGATTGAAGGACCCGCAGGAAAACGGGAGGAAACCGTGGAGCCGCTCACGAATTACTTTGTCGGTCGATTACAAAAGGATTTTCAGCAGGGCAACACCATTATCGGCGGAATGCTTACAGCCACCAATCGGCGAATCCGGGACGACCATCTCAATTTTCTAAACCGCTCCGCCTACACCGGAGGCCTCGACTTTCTTCAGCAGTGGAAGGACAAAACTTACTTCTTGAACACGCGGATTTTTTTTAGTCGAATAACAGGCCATCCGGATGCTTTGCTGGAAGTGCAGACTTCCCCCATCCATTACTTTCAGCGTCCGGACGCCGACTATTTAGCGCTCGATTCCAGCCGGACGGAGCTATTCGGGCACGGGGGTACTGTTGCTTTCGGGAAAGGTGGCGGGGGACACTGGCGCTTTGCGGTGGGCGGCCTCTGGCGGTCTCCCGGGCTGGAACTCAATGATCTGGGTTACCTGCGTCGGGCCGATCAGATCATGCAATTCGTCTGGATTGGTTACCGCTGGTGGGAGCCCACCGGCATCATTCGCCAGTTCTCGCTCAACGCCAACCAGTGGCAGGGCTGGAATTTTGGAAAAGAGCGGCTCTTCCGGGGTGGAAATGTAAACGGATTCCTCCAGTTCACCAACTACTGGGGATTTAACGCCGGAATCAATCGGGAGGGAGAAGCTCTGTCAGTCAGCGAATTACGGGGCGGGCCGGCGCTGAAAACACCCGGTGGCTGGCGCTTCTGGCTCAATGGATTCTCGGACGAACGGCAACCGCTCACCTTCGGTCTGGGCCTCTTTGGTTACCGCAGCGACGACCGCATCTCCCGCAGCCAGGCGGTCAACGTGAATTTCACCTGGCGGGTCACCAACACCCTGAACCTGCGCCTGGAACCCTCTTACTCCTGGAATGTTTCCAATCTCCAGTACGTCACCACTGAGGAGTGGGAAAACGAAAAGCGCTACCTTTTCGGACGAATCGACCAGAACACCTTCGCCCTGGAATTCCGCTTGAATTTCAGTCTGACCCCCAATCTTTCCATCCAGTACTATGGACAACCGTTCGTTTCGGCAGTAAAATACAGCCACTTCAAAAAGATCACCCGTCCCCGGGCCAAGCGGTACGAAGACCGCTTTCACGAATTTAGCGAAGCGGAAATTCGTTACGACGAAGCCAACGAGGAGTACCTGATCGACGAAACCGGCAACGGCCTGACGGACTATTCTTTTGGCAAACCGGATTTTAATTTTCGAGAATTTCTCTCCAATCTGGTCATTCGCTGGGAGTACCGGCCCGGTTCCACCCTTTACCTGGTGTGGTCGCAGAATCGCCGCGGCATCGAAGGGTTTGGGGATTTCGACTGGGGGCGCGATCTGCCGGGAATCTTCGATTCCGCCTCGGACAATGTGTTCCTGATTAAGCTGAATTACTGGTTTTTTCTGTAACGCGCTTCATACAGCCTTCAGAACCGGAAAGCCATCACCGCACTTCGCGGGGGTGGCTTTCTTTTTGTTACCCCCAATGCCCGGAACAAAATCGGCCGTTTGAGGAAGGGACCCCGGGAAAGGCCATCCAAACCACCGGAACTCACCTTCTTCTTCCCGGAAGCCGTTTTCTGGATTTTTCTTTGAATTTGTGCTGCTCAGGAATTAAATTCCGTAATAACAAAACGATAGGGAAGTGATGAAAAAGTTTGCGATTCTGGGACTGGGCACCTTTGGGATGGGATTAGCCAAAGCGCTGACCGAAAAAGGTGCGGAAGTGATTGCGGTGGACCGCAACATGCACCGGGTGGAAGAGATTCAGGATTACGTTTCGGTAGCGGTGCGTCTGGACAGTACCGACGAGAACGCTCTGATCTCTCAGGGAATTCACGAAGTGGACGTTGCCATTGTGTGCATTGGAGAAGATTTTGAGTCCAACCTGTTGACCTCGGTACTGTTAAAACAACTGGGCGTGCCGCTGGTGATTACCCGCGCCACCCGACCGGTGGAGGAAAAAATTCTCAATGCGGTGGGCATCGACCGGGTCGTTATTCCCGAGCAGGAGGTCAGCGAGCGGTTGGCGTACAGTTTAATGCATCCGCAGTTGAACGACATCCTTTACCTGGCCGGACATATCACCCTGGCAGAGCTGAACGCCCCGAAATTTTTCGTGAATAAGTCGCTGGAAGAGCTGAAATTGCGCACCAAATACGGGGTGAACCTGGTGATTATTAGGCGACCGGATAAGCAAACGGAAGAGGGCGAAACCACCGCTCCCGGCGAACAGGTGCTCATTCCCGGGGCGGACACGGTCATCCAGGAAAACGATATCCGCGTTGGGGTGGGAAGAAAAGAGGACATTAACAAGTTCCTTTCCGCCGGGTAAGCACATGCAACGGCTCCGTTTTTTTACTCCCTACGATCTGGTGGTTATTCTCATTTTACTCAGCGGATCCGTCTGGGGTGTCGTCAGATTGCCCTCCGCTCTTCCCCGGCAACCGGTAGCTATTGTGGAAATCGGCGGTAAAGCGGCCTACCGCATTCCATTGGACCAGGCACGTATTGTCGTGTTAACCGAGTGGAATCCCCCG
>JAJRXE010000138.1 GCA_024276455.1 Calditrichota bacterium | reverse complement strand
GGTCTGGCGGTGTGCTTCAAAATCGAGCGCCACAATCACCCCTCGGCAGTGGAACCGTACCAGGGCGCTGCGACGGGAGTGGGCGGCATCATGCGGGACATTTTCACCATGGGCGCCCGACCCATTGCCGCCCTGGATTCCCTGCGTTTCGGCAGTTTGAACAAACCCCGCAACCGTTACCTGTTCGACGGGGTGGTGCGCGGCATTGCCGATTACGGAAACTGCCTGGGGGTGCCCACGGTGGCCGGGGAGGTTTACTTCGAGGACTGCTACAGTGGAAATCCCCTGGTGAACGCCATGACGGTGGGCATTGTAAAGCACAATCAGACCGCTTCCGCCATTGCCAAAGGGGAGGGCAATCCGGTGTTCATCATCGGATCGAGCACCGGCCGGGACGGGATTCACGGCGCCACTTTTGCCTCCGAGGAGTTGACCGAAGAATCCGAAGAACGGCGACCCAGCGTGCAGGTGGGCGATCCCTTCACCGAAAAATTGCTCCTGGAAGCCACCCTGGAGATGATTAAAGCGGGCATTCTGGTGGGCATCCAGGACATGGGGGCGGCGGGTATTACCTGCTCCACCACCGAAATGTCCGCCAAAGGCAACAGCGGGATGGTGATTGACCTGGACAAAGTGCCGGTGCGGGAAGAGGGAATGACCCCATACGAAATCATGCTTTCGGAATCCCAGGAGCGCATGCTGGCAGTGGTGAAGAAAGGGAAAGAGAAAGACATTAAAGCCATTTGCAACAAGTGGGAATTGCTTTGTGAACAGATCGGCTACGTAACCGACGAACCCCTGCTAAAGGTGTACTTCCGGGGTGAGAAGGTGGCCGAGGTGCCGCCGTATTACTGCGTGTTAGGCGGCGGTGCGCCGGTGTACCACCGGGAGTACAAACGTCCGGCCTACCTGGATGAGGTGCAGCGGTTTGATTTTTCCACCCTGGAACCGGTGGAAGATCTGCAGGAGGCTTTCCTGAAAGTGTTCCGTTCTCCCAACATTGTGTCCAAGCGCTGGGTGTACGAGCAGTACGATCACATGGTGCGCACCAACACCGCGGTGTATCCCGGAGGCGACGCCTCGGTGGTGCGCATTAAGAAAACCCGCAAGGCGCTCAGCATGAAGACCGACAGCAATGGCCGCTACGTGTATTTGAATCCCCGCCGGGGGGCTCAGATTGCCGTCGCCGAGGCGGCCCGTAACGTGGTGTGTACCGGAGCCGTTCCCCTGGCGGTGACCAACTGTCTGAATTTCGGGAATCCCTACAAACCGGAAATGTTCTACCTCTTTCGGGAAGCCGTGGCGGGAATGGGCGAGGCCTGTCGGGTGTTCGACACCCCGGTCACCGGCGGCAATGTGAGTTTTTACAACGAGAGTCCCGACAGTGCGGTGTACCCAACCCCGGTCATTGGCATGGTGGGGCTGGTGGAAGACCTTGACCACATTACCTCGGCTTTCTTCAAGCAAGCCGGCGATCTGATTTACCTGATCGGAGAGACCAAACCGGAGATCGGGGGCAGCGAGTTCCTGAAGGAGTATTACGGGGTGGTCACCGGGGATTGTCCTTCCCTGGATTTGCAGTGGGAGAAGACGGTGCAGGAAACCGTGCTGGAACTGATTCGCCACGGCTGGGTGCAGTCCGCCCACGATGTGTCCGACGGCGGTCTGGCGGTGGCGCTGGCGGAAGCCTGTATCATGGATGCGGAGAATCCCCTCGGGGCGCAGGTGCAACTGGCGGTGGAAGGTTTGCGGCCGGAGTGGTTTCTCTTCAGCGAAAGCCAATCGCGGGTGGTGATGTCCATCCGACCGGAGCATCAGCAGGATTTTGAAGCCTTCCTGCAGGAGCGGCACATCCCCTTTAGCCGGCTGGGAGAAGCGGGGGGCACCCACTTCCGGATTAACGATTGGATCGACCTGCCGCTGGAGGAACTGCTGGACATCTACTACCGGACGATTGAGCGGTTAATGGAGTGAGGGAGAATTGGAAATTTGAAACTCTCCCGAAAAAAAACGCAAACATCGTGTTGGTTCTCGGCCTGTCCGGCGGCCAGACGGGGAAGAAATCTTCCGGGATTTCGGAAACTTGAAACTGGGTGCCTGTTGTCGGGCGTTGGATTAAATTGGTCAAATGTTGAAAAAAACAAATTCTGAATTAATAAAAAATTAGAATTTTTAAACGTTGTGCCTCGATACCCTGGAGAGAGAAATAACTTAAAGGTTTCATAGATTGAAGAAACGCAAATTGCCGCCGCTGGGGGCGCACACCTCCATTGCCGGGGGCGTTTTCAATTCCATTTACAAAGGGCAGCAAATCGGCTGCGATGTGATTCAACTGTTCAGTAAAAATCAGATG
>JAJRXE010000137.1 GCA_024276455.1 Calditrichota bacterium | reverse complement strand
TTACTCTGGACGTCCGTGACTCTGGGTCAGGAGGCGGCCCAACAGTCGGCTGGCACCGCCGGGGGAAGTTCTCCGGTCGATTCTTTCTGGTCGATGACCCAGTTAGCCGGGAACATCGGGTACGTCATCATGGGGGTGCTGGCCGTCGGACTGTTTTTGATTTCCTACCAGTTAATCAACTTAATACTGGATTCTCGCTCCGCCCGGGGAATACTTAAAATCTCTCTCGCAGGTAAAACTTTACCGGAGATCGAACAGACTTTTAACCGTGGCGGTAACAGCATGCTCAAAGAAATGGGACTGCGGCTGCTGGTATTTTACAAAACGGCCGGAAATGCCCTGAACATGCAGGAGGAAATTGCATCGTTCGTAAATCAGAAAAACGAAACGTTCGAGGTGTTCCAGAGCCGCCTGAACTTTCTTTCCGATTCAGCCGGGGCACTGGGATTGTTGGGTACGGTGTGGGGCGTTTTTCTTACTTTTTTCGGAGGGAATCTGGATTCGGAAAAAATCCTCAGCGGCATGGGCGTCGCCCTGATTACCACCCTGCTCGGTCTGGTGGTTAGCTTAATCATCAATTTTTTGGGTACCGAAATCAACAGCTTTTACCACAAAAAAATAGATGCGCTGCTATTGAAAGGGGATGAACTGCGTCTCAGTCTGCTAAACCAGGATTTCCAGCCGGCGGTTGCCCAAACAGAATCCCCCGATGAAAAAATAGAAAAAGAGGCGGAAGTCGTGGAAGAGAAGCCGGCGGGACAACCACAGCTTCGGGTTGTGAAATGGGCGGAGGGAGGCCTGGTAGCCGGTGAAAGGCTGCCGGGCGCCCTTTTACTCCAGGTAACCGATCCGGCCGGGACTCCCTTTGCGGGCGCCACCATTGTTGCCAGAGCAGAAAAGAATCTCTCTTTCGAAAATGGCGAAACGGAATTAAAGATCACCACAGACTCTAAAGGAAGGGCCCATTTAGACTTAGTTGCCGGACCGCAGGCGGGCAGGGGAAAACTTCGCCTCTTAGTCGAAGGGGTAGAGGAATCCGCTCTGGAAAAAGAAGTCCCCATCCGACCGGCACCGCCAGCAAAAATTGAGGTCCTGAGTGGAAATGATCAGGCCGTGGCAATTAACCGGGAACTACCGGAAAAGCTCAAAGTTCGCGTGAAGGACTCCTTCGGAAATACCGTTTCGGAAGCAGCGGTGGTTTTTCAGTTAAAAATGGGTAAAGGTGTATTTAAAGACGGTAACCATCTCTTCTCCACAAAAACCAATTCCGATGGGGTGGCCGAATCGTCATTTAAGTTAGGGAATGAAACGGGATTCTATTTAATCGAAGCAAAGGTGAAGAATTGCGATTGTCCACCCGCCGAGTTCCGTATTTTAGGGAAAAACCATGCTTAGGAGGAAGAAAAAGAAAAAAATTTCCGGCGGACTTATTGTCCGACTGGTGGATGTGGTTCTGATTCTCCTTTTTGGATTCATCTCCATTTCGGAAGTGGACAAACGGACCAAAATCAAGCTGGCGGAAAGCTTCGCTGTGCCCCTGACGGCTCCCAGCCGGGAGCGGGTGGTGTACATCGGGGTGCTTCCGGACGGACGCTATCTGGTAGAGGACGAAACTCGCACCATTTCCGACTTGCGAACGATGCAAAATTACATCATCAGCAAGCGCGACCAGCTTAACAGGCAAAAAATCAAAATGCGAATCCGCTTACGGGTGAACTACAACGCACCGGTTCAACCCGCCTTCAAAGTAGTCAAAATTTGCCAGTTGCTCAAAATCCCGGTCGGCCTGGATGTGATTAAAAAAGGCGGAAGATAAAGTTTGACCATTCTCCGGAAATTCAAAAGTGTAGGTGGGGAGAAATTATGAAGGGAGGCATGATCATTCGCTTAATTGATGTGGTACTTATTATTCTGTTCGGATTCATCGGAATTAGCGATATTCAGGTAAAGCTGCAGATTAAACTGCCGGGTGGTGAAAAGAAACAACAGCAGGAAAACGAGAAAAAGGATGTCATGTTCTGGATTAACATCAATAAGCACGGGAAATACAGCCTGGAAATTGAAGACCGAACGGTGTTGCGTTTTGCTCGCCTTCCCCAGCTGAAAAAAACTTTGCTGCGAGAAATTTTGCCGTTGAAAAAGAAGGGGAAACAAATCGTCGTGGTCATCAATCCAGATCCCGGCACCAAAATGCAAGTCATGATCGACGCCTATGATCTTTGCGAGGCGGCCGGAATCCCCAAAAGCATTAACATTGAAAATGCGCTGCCCCAATGAGGGGGAAGCAAACGGAAGTTCAAGACATCAAGGATCCTATGAACGAGTTCAGCGTCAGTTGGCACATACAAGCATCCCGAAAGCAATCCAGATTCTATGCAGCTTTGATTACAGGGATATTATTGCTATTGATTTTTCTGATTATGATTAAATCCAAACTTCCCCAGAAAGATCTGGTAGCAGAACATTACGACCAGATCGATTGGATGCAGTTTCGTCCCAAACCGGTAGCGAAAATTAAATCAAATCAGGCACCAAAGGGCTCGCAGCAAGAGCAAATAACCAACAACAAGCCAACTGTGGAGCGGATTCAATTGGAAGACATGTTCGAACAGATCGATCTGGGCAATTTACAATTAGAAACGCGTACTCCCCAGGCGCCCGGCAAAGCTCCCAAAGCCCAGGCAGACCTGAACGCCTTGCAGCCGGCGGATTTAAGCGATCTTTCCAACGATTTTAATCTTTCGCTGGACGACGAAAGTCCCCTGCTGAACCAGTCGTCCCGCCGGCGGGGAAATGGCAAGAGCAACGCCGGAATTGCTTTAAGTTTAGGTGCCAGCAGCGGTGATTTTCTGGGTGAAGGGCTGGGCTCCCTGGGCGAGGGCGTCGGGGCCGATCTCACCGGACCGGAAGCGCGCGGGAAGGGAGGCGGCAGGGTTCAAATCGGTTTGAAAAGTCTGGGAGATTTTGGCGACAGCTACGATGACTTCTCGCCCATTTACAAACCCCTTATCGAATGGATGAAGAAACACCCGGCGGAACTGCCGGCGGTGGTCAAACGGTTCATGGACTATCGCAAAGGTGATCTGACTTCCATTGTCTATTTCAATGTGGGCGAGCGCGAGTTCGAAATGTTTTTGCTTTGCGTAGAATCCACTTACGAGGTGCGAATCGCCCTGCTGGAAAAATCGCAGGTTACTTATTTAATCGATCAGGGATTTCGGAAAAGGAACAACCTTTTACGGGTAGGCAAAGCGGACCGCATGCCGGACCAGAGCATCTTAAAATTCGGAACCAAACTGAGTCCGGCTGGAGACCAGCGAGCAAAAAATTTCTACCAGATTTTTCTCTCCTGGTGGGAAAGCGTCAAACACGAAGTCGAGGCTTAAAATAATTAACAACTTGAAATTTTAGAGAGTTAAACATAAGGGAAGGAAAAATGTATTTTTCTACCACTCCGCTTCACACCGCCCGCATAATTTTTTCTTTCGTAATCTTTGTTTTAATCTGTCTGACTTTCAACCATTGCGCGTCCAGTAAAAAAATGGCGCCACCGCCTCCCAAATCGACCCTGGAAATCCCCGCCGGAGTGGACAGCAGCGTGGCTGTGGAAGCAGATTCCCTGGCAAAATCCCTCTTCGTACCGGCAGAACAACAGGAATTAGCTCGGGAAAAAGTGGAAGCCGGTCAAGCCCAGGTAGAAGAAAGCAATCGCCTGTGGGATGCCCTCACTGCCGTCAAAGACAGCGCCACGTTAAACCAGATTGACACCGTACAAGCTATTGAAAAATTTAATGAAGGAGCCCTTCACCTGATTGAAATTAAAAAACT
>JAJRXE010000136.1 GCA_024276455.1 Calditrichota bacterium | reverse complement strand
CACCCAGCGGCAGAATGCGGTTGTCCAGGAATCCGCCCGCTAGAATGATGCCCAGGATTCCCACCAGCACGTACCCGGCACCGGAAATGGATTCCAGCACGTTCAGGATGTGGTGCTTCAGGCGGTAATCCGGGTACGCCAGAAAGAGCAACAGCACCGCCGAGGCAATCACCGCGCCACCCTGAAAACCGCCACCGGGGGAGAGGTGTCCGTTGATGAAAATGTAGGCACCGAACATGACGATGAACGGGGTGAGCAGAGCCGTTCCGGTGGTCAGGATTTCGCTGGCGGCACGGTACTCCCGCCGACTGCCTTTCCTCTCCCGCCGACGCAGCAGCACCGCCACTCCGGTCGCCGCCAGAAACAGCACACTCACTTCTCCCAGGGTGTCCAGTCCGCGGTAGGTAACCACAATGGCGGTGACCACATTCACCGCGCCCAGCTCCTGCGGCTCGCGCTGCACGTAGTCCCGCGCCACTCCGCTTAAAGCGGTATTCGGCTGCCAGTTCGCATACAGCTGGTAGAGGATGTATCCCATCAGTAACACCACAATCAGCGAAATAACCCGTTTAATCATCTTCCACCTCCCGGCTGCGCGTTTTCTTCACTGCATAGAGAAAAATGACTGTGGAAAGCCCGGCGCCGATGGCGGCTTCGGTCATGGCTACATCCGGTGCGGCCAGCAGCAGGTACAACACACTGGCAAACAGGCTGACCAGGCCTGCCGCCACCACCGCCGCCGCCAGATTTTTCAGGTGCACGGCCACCAGCGCTGCCACAATCATGGCAATCCCGAGCAAAACAACGAGCAGCATCATGGCGCCACCTCCTCTCTGCGGGATTCCCGCTCCTGCTTCTCCGCCTCCGCCAGCTTATCCTCCACCGTTTTGTCCGTCAGGGGAATGCCCACCCAGTGGGCGGCCCGCGCCAGGGAATGGGAGGAGATGGGATTGGTGGTAACCGCAAAGGCGATGAGAACCAGCATCTGCCAGAACCATTCCGTGTGGTAGAGTCCGATGCCCAGCAGAGTGAGAATGCTGCCCAGGGTGGTGGATTTGGTTCCGGCCTGCATCCGGTTGTAGAGGTCGGGCATGCGCAGCACACCCAGCGCACCCAGAAAGAGAAACAGCGAACCGATGAGGGCAATGATGGCACCAATCAGACGAATCACTTCCATTACAGCCCTCCTTCCAGATACCGTGCCACCGCCACCACACCTAAGAAGCTCAAAATGCCGTACACCAGCGCCACATCCAGGTAAATCACCCGATTGGTGAACAGGGCGATGAACACAATCAGCGAGATGGAAATAATGGTGAGGGTATCCAGTGCCACGGTGCGGTCTGCGGCAGTGGGACCCAGCACAAAGCGAATGCTGGCAACAATCACGCCCAGCATGGCAATCACGCTGGCAATGTGGATCAGTAAATCAGCCAAAGATGACCTCCAGATATTTTTCAAATCCGGCAACGATTTTCTCCGTTGCCCCTTCTTCTTCCATATCGGTGACGTCAATCCAGTGGATGTAGTAATGGTCACCCTTCACGTCCACAGAAAGAGTGCCCGGTGTCAGGGTGATGGAATTGGCCAGGATCATGCGGCCAACGGGCGATTTCAGTCTGGTTTTCACCACCACAATACCCGGATTGATAGGAATTTTCGGTTGGATCACCCGCCGGGCTACGTCCAGATTGGATTTGACGATGGCCACAAACAGGTAGCCGATGTAGGCAATGCTGTAGGCAACTTTTTTCGGGGTGATGCGGGGGAGCTTGCCGGTACGCACGAACAGGGCGGAAACCACCAGCGCCATGCCACCAATTACCAGCAGATTCCCCGCATCTGTGGTGTGCGTCCAGGCCACGTAAAACCCCACCAGCACCACAGCTACCAGAACAATAACAAATAATTTTTCAAACGTGAATCCGGCACTCGATTGCATTCGCCATTCCCCTTATTCTATTCAAGTTCTATGATTCACATTAAAAAGCCAAAAAATTACTCCTCCAGATCCTCGTGAGTGAGCAACCAGGTGTCAATCGCTTGCACCAATTTCTCAATCGCCTCCACCACCGGTTTCCGGTACTGGGGTTCAATTTGTTGTAAAATCTCTTGGTGCAAATCCAGAGAAGCCCGGCGAATTTCTTCTACAATCTTTTTACCCCTGGGAGTCAATGTCACATTAATTCCCCGGCGATCTTCCGGGGAGATCTTCCGTTCCACAATTCCCTTTTCCTCCAGGGAAGTGACGATGCGGGTTACCCCGCCGGGAGTAATTTCCAGCCGCTCAGCCAGTTCTTTGACGCCAAAGGAATCGGTGTTGAAAAACTGCACCAGACAGTTGTATTCCGCCGCAGTAATTCCCAGCATTTTCACAAAATGGAGATCCTTCAAGGCGCACTTCTGGCGAAGAGTAAACACCAGTTCCGCCATCTGGTTGACCAGGTTTTTTTCTGTGCTCATACACCCCCACCAATTAATCACCTAAATAATTCACGAGCTAAATTATTAAGTAACTAAATTATTGTCAAGCTAAAAAAATATTTTTCACAAACTCGACTTTCCGGGGGATAAAAATGATTCAACATTAACCCCAAAAGGCAGGATGGAGGGTGAGAAAAAATACCCGCAACTTCATTAGAGAAGCGCCGGGCAATATGTTCCTGTTAACGATTCGAACGGTGTCAGGCAAAGCGGGGAGAGCGCAGAAAAGAGATTAAATCTTCCCGACTCAAAATTCCCACGATTTCTCCCTGCTCAATCACCGGTAGCTGGTTCACTCCATCACGGTCCATCTCCTGCAAAGCTTCCCAGAGGTTGGTGTCCGGAGAAACCGTTTTCAGCCGATTGAACGGCACCATGACCTGCTCGGCAGTGGTAAAGGCCCATTGCTCCATGGGGACTTCTTTCAACGCGTGGAGCGTCAGCAGACCGATGAGTCGATCGTTCTTGAACACCACCAGGCTGCGTCGTCCGGCACCCAGGATATGTTGAT
>JAJRXE010000135.1 GCA_024276455.1 Calditrichota bacterium | reverse complement strand
CCAGGCGTTTTTCCAGATATTGAACAAACATCTTAATATTACCCCGGAAAGCATGTGGAGCATGAACATTGAATTGTATCGCCTCTTTGGGGGGAATCCCAAAATGGGAGTGTTGAATTTGCCGGTGCGGCTCAAGGTGCGTGCGCAATTCTTCTTCGGCTAAATAATGGTCGGTCACTTTCTGAGGAAGTACGCCTTTCTCTTGCAATTTATTTGCCGCATGGTCAGTCCAATCTTTTACGATCTTGAAAATTCGTTCTTCATCATCTAGAAACACCAGAGCATGTTTATGTAAATAATGAAACAGATTGGCTTTTGCCGTTTCCTCGGTTGGCCTTCCGACCAACCGCACCTCTTCCATCTGTTTAATCGACATCTGAGAGAGTACGTCGAACTCCCGGATGGATTCAATCCGATCATCAAAGAATTCAATCCGATAGGGGGCATCCGATTCAAACGAAAACACATCTACAATGCCCCCTCTGGCACTGAACTGGCCGATCTCATCAATAATTTGAACTCGTTCGAAACCAGCCTCGACTAACCATTCAATCAGAAAATCACGATCGAGAGCGTCGCCTACTTTAATGTGCGCCACCTGCTTTCGGAGCGAGTCCGGTGCAGGTACCCGCTGGAGGAGCGATACCGGTGTGGTGACGATAATCGAGTGTCGATTTTCCAACAGTGCCACCAGCGCCTTTAAGCGAGCGCTCTGAACCGCCGGGGCAAAATGCCCCTCGTCAAACGGAACCACCTCCATTTGCGGGAAATACAGGATTCGCTCCTCGGCAACAAACGTTTGGAGATCATCCGCCAGTTTTTCAGCGATTTCCGGATCGGGTACGATCACTAAAAGATCGTTTTCAAACAGCTCATAAATATAGTTGACAACATAACTTAAGAACGATCCGCTAATACCCCGCACCGGCACCCTACGTCGACTGAATAGTTGTTCCCGAAAGGTTTCGAAGACGGGTAGATTATATAAAATCGCTTTCAGCTTCAGCATCGATAATGTTCTTCTTTTTTCTCTTCAAAACTCAACCACCGTAAATTACCATAAAAATCTTCTTTCCGAAAGAGAAGATAAATAAACCATTCTCCTGGTAATAAACCACCGTAACCCATTGAAGATCCCCGGTTTAGTGTCAATATTTCGGCGGTCCGCCCGGATTTTTGCAGAGGGATGGGCAACCAGATTTCAATCAACTGTCGGGAATTCCAATAAAAGTGTCGAATTTTTGACCACTTTTTCGCGCCCCCCTAATTCTGATTCTTTCTCTTCACTGAACAGTTGATACTCGTAACTAAATATTTAACAAGAGGTTAGAATACTTACCTCAACCTCAATAAAAACACTCGATTAATGGCATATTAATTGCAATCCTATTTCCTAACGGAGGATAGGAAGCTATGGCGAATTGTACCGATCATACCAATTTCCCTGTTTTTTCGATCTTTTCTCATAGAAGAAAACCGTCCGGTCACTGAAGTTTCAACTGCGGTAACATTGAGTAAAAAGGAACGGAAAATGAAAATAAAAAAGTTTCGGGGAACAACTTTCAAAGAAGCGGTCAACAAGATGAAGATGGAGTTTGGTCCGAATGCCATTATTCTGGAATCTGACAAGGTAGAGCAAAATTTCAATGGATCGGGCACGTCGTACTATGAAATCACTGCCGCAACCCAGGACGACCAACCTACTCCCTCTCAAGAAACTCCCGTCCAACCTGTAGCGCCGGAAAAAGTGGTTAAAGCTCAATCCACCCAGCTTCCTCAAAACGGCAATGGGAACGGGAAGCCGCATCCCTCCACAGCGACTACGTCGATACCTGAACCGGTCATTACTAAGATCGTCGAACAATCCAAAGAAATTCGGGCCCTCCGCCAGGAACTAAAAGAGATCAAAACGGTTCTGACCAAGGTTTCCGAACATTTAAAACATAGCGAAACCCAGACGTTAGCTCTGCCGGAACTTTACAAAAAATTGTACCGGCAACTGGTTGCCAACGAAGTTCATGAAGAATTAGCCAAAGGCATTGTAAATCATGTCTATTCGCATACCAATGCCTTAGACCACAACAACAAAACAGCGGTTTTGAAGAATCTGTACTCCTTGCTAATCCGTTTTTGCAAGGTTGCCAAACCAGTGGTACAGGTTCCCCACAAACCGTATATCGTGAGTTTAATCGGACCGACCGGCGTGGGAAAGACCACCACGGTGGCCAAGCTGGCGGCCAATTTCAAACTTTACAGTCAGATGGATGTAGCCCTGATTTCGGTGGATACGTACCGGGTGGGTGCCATCGAACAACTTCAGACCTTCGCTAAAATTGCCAATATTCCCATGACGGTGGTCTTCAGTCCCGAAGAGATGGACAATGCTCTAGCCAAATTCCGGGAATACGACATCATCATGATCGACACGGTTGGGCGGAGCCAGAAAGATCATGATCATTTGCAAAACCTGAAGGAATTCATTGCCCGGGCCAACCCGGATGAAACCCATCTTGTGCTAAGTCTGACCACCAGCTTAAAAACCATGCTGGATATTATTAAACATTTCAAGATTCTTTCGCCCAATCGTTTGATCTTCTCCAAAGTGGACGAAGCCGTTAAAACCGGCAACATTCTGAACGTATTGTACAAATATCAGATTCCTGTATCCTATTTGACGGTCGGACAGGTAGTACCAACCGATATTAAAACCGCGACCGAATCGATGCTGGCTAATTTGGTTTTTTCGGGCAAGTTACCCAGCAATTAATTCAAGGAGAAGCGAGTGAACCATTTTTTTACGGAATTTGACTTCCGAAAATCGCAACAAATTGTTTACCAATCGACCATTGCCGTCTTTTTTCTGGCATTTTTTATCGGCCTGTTTCGGGAAATGAACTTGCTGGACAATTTAATCCGTTCTTTTCTGGTGTACCTCATTGTCAGCGCTCTGGTTTTAACCTTCGAAACCGTGCTGCAAATTGCCCTG
>JAJRXE010000134.1 GCA_024276455.1 Calditrichota bacterium | reverse complement strand
TTGCCGGGGGAATGGAAAATATGTCCAGTGTGCCCTACTACCTTACCCGGGCGCGGTTCGGTTACCGTTTGGGTAACGGAGAATTAATCGACGGCATGGTGCACGACGGATTATGGGATGTGTACAATAATTTCCACATGGGAAATGCGGCGGAAATCTGTGCCCGGGAGTGCCATATTCCCCGCGAAGCCCAAGACGAATTTGCCAAAATGAGTTACGAGCGGGCGTTAAAAGCCCAGAAAGAAGGCTGGTTCGAGGAAGAAATTGTGCCGGTAACCATTACCACCCGCAAAGGAGAAACGGTGGTAAGCGAAGATGAAGAACCCGGTAAAGTGAAGTTCGAAAAAATGCCGACCTTGCGTCCGGCCTTCGAAAAAGAGGGTACCGTAACGGCTGCCAATGCTTCTAAAATTAACGACGGGGCCTCGGCAGTGGTGGTGATGTCCCGCGAAAAAGCGGACGCATTGGGAATCAAACCTCTGGCAGTAATTCGCGGTTATTCCACCGCTTCCAAAGATCCGGAATGGTTTACCACCGCGCCAGCGGATGCGGTGAACGCATTGTTAAAGAAGCTGGGAAAGAGCAAAGACGACATCGATTTGTACGAAATTAACGAGGCATTCTCGGTGGTGGCCATTGCTGTAAATCAGATTCTGGGATTGGACGTCAACAAAGTGAACGTGGCCGGTGGAGCGGTGGCGCTGGGACACCCCATTGGGGCCAGCGGAGCCCGTATTTTAACCACCCTGTTGTACAATTTGAAACGGTTGAATAAGACTACCGGAATCGCCTCTCTGTGTATTGGCGGTGGAGAAGCGGTAGCCATGATGGTTGAACGGCTGTAACGAAGGAGGAAATCGAATATGAACGTCAAGGAAATTGGAGTAATTGGTAGCGGCACCATGGGGAACGGAATCGCCCATGTGTTTGCCCTGGCCGGATTTGAAGTACATTTAGTTGATGTGAAAGAGGAATTTTTAAACCGGGCGTTGCAAACAATTGAAAAGAATTTGAATCGTCAGGTGAAAAAGGAAGTTATTACGGCTGAACAGGTGACGGAAACGCTGCAGCGGATTCACACCAGTACCGATTTAAGCGCCTGTAAAAATGTCGATCTGGTGGTGGAAGCGGTGACCGAGAATGAGTCCGTTAAAAAGGAGGTTTTCCAGAAACTGGATGCCCTGTGTAAACCGGAAACAATTTTTGCTTCGAACACTTCCTCCATCTCCATTACGGTGTTGGCCTCGGTGACCGGGCGCCCGGATCGCTTTGTGGGCATGCATTTCATGAATCCGGTTCCGGTCATGAAGTTAGTGGAAATTATTCGCGGATTTGCCACCAGCGATGAAACCCGGGACATTGTGTTTGAATTAACCAAAAAACTGGACAAAGTTCCCGTGGAGGTAAACGATTACCCCGGATTTGTTTCCAATCGGATTCTCATGCCCATGATTAACGAAGCGATCTTCTGTCTGATGGAAGGCGTCGCCGATCGCGATGCCATTGACACGGTCATGAAACTGGGCATGTCGCATCCCATGGGACCTTTGCAATTAGCTGATTTTATTGGACTTGATGTTTGTCTGGCGATTATGAATGTGCTATACGAGGGGTTTAAGGATCCCAAATATCGTCCCTGTCCGCTGTTAGTAAAAATGGTAAATTCGGGCAATTTAGGAAGAAAAACCGGTCGCGGCTTTTACGAATATGGAAAATAAAATTACGCAATATCGAAGTTTGATCTAAGACACGATAAAATCAGGAGCGGTTAGTTATTATGCCAACGACAATAGTGCAGCAGTTTGAGAAGGAACAAGAGGAGATGCTTTCTCGTAGGCAAGCAAGGTGTTTAGCCTTACAGGTGCTTTTTTGTAACGAATTTCTCCACGAGGATATCGTTTCGGTCGCGAATCGGGTTGCCGACAGTCTGGAACAGGAAATCAATGATTTTAGTCGGGAATTAATTTTGAAAACCGACCAGAACAAAGAAGACCTGGACCTCCTGATTTTACAGCATTTGCGTAATTGGAAACTGGAGCGGGTTGCCCGCTTAGATCGAGTGTTAATCCGAATGGCGCTGGCCGAAATCCTGTATTTTCGGGATATTCCGGTAGAGGTGACCATTAATGAAGCGCTGGAAATCAGCAAAATGTTTAGCAACAGTAAGAGCAGCCGTTTCATTAATGGCATTTTAGATAATATTTACAAGCGGTTAGAAAAAGAACACAAAATCCACAAAAATTTAATTGCCCGAATACCTCCCTCGTCAAAAAAGAAGAGAGAATACCACTAAGGAATTTGAAAATTGATTTATGCGGTAATTTCGGATATTCATTCGAACTTAGCGGCACTGCAACAGGTACTGGATTATCTCAAAGACCGTCCAATCGATGAGATTATTTGTCTGGGAGACGTGGTAGGCTATGGTCCTCGACCCAACGAATGCGTGGAGCTGGTCAGAAAGCATTGCCGCATCTGTTTAATGGGAAACCACGATCATGCGGTTATCGGCAAAACAGACACCTATTATTTTAATCAATATGCCCGCGAAGCAGTGAGCTGGACGCAGCGAAAGTTGACGACCTACAATAAAAGCTATCTGGAAGGGCTACCTTTCGCACACCGGGAAGAGGATATCCTGTTTGTCCACAGTACCCCTTTGCATCCGGAAGAATGGCATTATATTCTCTCGGAATATGAGGCAAAGTATTACTTGAAGCATCTGGCAGAGAAAATCTGCTTCGTCGGGCATTCTCATATTCCGGGAGTTTTTTCTTTGAAAAAGGGGGGATTTTTCCAGGAAGAGGTGGATCTGGACCTGGAGCACGACAAATATATTGTAAATGTAGGGAGTGTTGGGCAACCGCGCGATAACGATCCCCGCGCTTGCTTCGTTATTTACGATACGAGCCGTCAATTTTTGGAATTCGTTCGCCTGGAATATCCCGTTGAGCAAACCTATGATGAAATAATTGCCAACAAATTGCCCCCGTTTTTAGCCACCCGCCTGTTGCGGGGGTATTGAAACCGACCGTGTTAATAAGTGCGTAATCAACCTACGAATTTGTCCCGGTAATCAGAATCCCCTCGAGAAGCAAAAACACACCGTTTTTTTAATTATTCTTTGCTTCCCTGCTATTTCAACTGTATTTTTAAAATTCTGAAAAATAGAACTTTTTACGATTTAAAAAGTATTGGATTCAAAGGCGAACAAAGGTTAACGAGGTTTAGAAAACATGTTAGACAAAGTAATTACGAAAATATTTGGCGACAAGAACGAGCGGGAATTAAAGAAGCTCTGGCCAATTGTGGAAGAAATCAATGAACATTACGAAAAGCTGCAAAAATTAAGCGACGAGGAGCTCCAGCGTAAAACCGAGGAGTTTAAACAGCGCCTCCAGGAAGGTGAAACGCTGGACGACCTGTTACCGGAAGCTTTTGCAGTGGTGAAAGACGCCTGTCGCCGCCTGGTGGGTAAAAAATGGGTGGTCACCGGCCGGGAAATTGAATGGGATATGGTGCCTTTCGATGTGCAGCTGTTGGGTGGGATCGTTCTTCATCAGGGTAAAATTGCCGAAATGGCGACCGGAGAAGGTAAAACGCTGGTAGCCACCCTTCCGTTGTACCTGAATGCCCTGGAGGGAAAGGGCGCCCACCTGGTAACGGTGAACGATTACCTGGCTCAGCGCGACGCCGAATGGATGGGAGAAATATTCAAATTTCTGGGACTTACGGTCGGGGTGATTCTAAATGATATGGATTCCAATCAGCGGCGCGCCGCTTACAACTGCGATGTGACCTACGGAACCAACAACGAATTCGGTTTCGACTATTTGCGGGACAACATGGCCGTATCGCCGGAAGACATTGTTCAAGTGCGCGGACACCATTACGCCATCATCGACGAGGTGGACAGCGTGTTGATTGACGAAGCCCGCACCCCACTGATTATTTCCGGTCCGCTGGAATCCGCTACCCACCGCTACGACGAAGTCAAGCCAATG
>JAJRXE010000133.1 GCA_024276455.1 Calditrichota bacterium | reverse complement strand
GGTCAGGATACCCTGACCATTCGGGGGGACGTGGAACTCCACAAAGGGTTGGTAGAACTGGACATCAAAGAGTCGGAAAAAAATCTGCTGCTCTACCCCAATTTACGGGAAGAACCACCGTTTGTCCAATATTTCGTGAACGTGTCGATTCCGGGCAATTTTTATGTGCGCAGCGAAGCGCCGTTTAACTCCTTCGAAATTCAAATCAGTGGAAATTTGAACATTATTCAGGAGGCAAAAAGTCCCCTGGAAATTTTTGGCACTCTAAATGTATTGCAGGGAAAATACTTTCAGTTCGAAGATTTCGACATCAGGGAAGGGCGGGTGGAATTCGTGAATCCCAAAGAGCTACCGGAATTGAATTTACTGGCGGAAACCAAAAAATACGGTTACGTTTTTCAATTGAAAGTAAAAGGACGTCTGAACAATCCGGAAAAAGAAATCCGTATTTTCGATACCCAGACCAATACCGATGTGACTTACCTTTACCCGGAAACAAAGGATCGTCTTGCCCTGTTGCTCTTCGGTACCACCTTCGAGCAGTTGACCAAAGGTACCGGAAACCTGCTGCTGGACAAAGGTCAGCAGGTGGTGAATCAGACCTTAATTGCCCAGATTGAGCGAGAGACCCGCCGTTTCATCGGGCTGGACCAATTACGGCTGGAAACCAAACAGGATTTGATTGATTTTCGCAACTGGCGGTTAAACAACGGTTTGGAAGAATCGACCCTTTCCATGGGCAAATACATTACCTCCAATCTGTACCTGGAGTACAAAACCCGCCTGACTTCTGCCGGATTGCCGGGGTTGGGTAGTTTACCGGCGCCTCAACTCTCCTGGGAGGCCGGAAACCAGCTTTACATGGAATACCGTATTAATCGGAATTGGTCGGTATCCACTTTGTACGAAAAAACCTTAGAGGGACATGATCGGGTTAAAATCGACATTAGCTGGCGCTGGGAATTTTAAGCGAGTCTTGCTCTGTGGCTTGCTGAGTTTATTTCTGCTGGCAGGCCCGCTTTTCGCCGGCCGCTTGAAGGTGGAGCGCATTGAGTTCGTGGGAAATCGGGCTTTTACCGTGCGACAGCTCAAAGAAGTGATTAAAACCGAGCGGAAAAAACCGTTCAACAACAAGCTCCTCAATCTCGACCGGATTTTACTGACCAATTATTACCAGATGCACGGCTTTCTGGACATGTGGGTGGATGCCCGCTTTAAACGCAAGGGGGACAAAATCTTTGTTACCTACACCATCTCGGAGGGGAAGCAGTATTATTTGGGAAAAATCCAAATCCACGGGGCTCAGCTGGTTCCGCCGGAACGATTCCGGGGGGCTTTTAAAATAAAGGCGGGCGAAATTTACAATCGCCAGAAAATTGAGGAAGGATTGAATCGGATTGAAAATTATTACTACAATCACGGAAAACCGTACGTGGTGCTGGACTACCGGGAAGATCGCCGGGATTCTCTGGTGGATGTGGCGGTGAATATTCAGGAAAATGAAACGGTGGTGATCGGCGACATTGCTTACGAGGGATTGCGCCGGGTAAAAAGTTTTATCATCCGGCGGGAACTGGAAATCAAAAAAGGAGATCTGTACTCCCGGGATAAAATAAATCGCTCCAAGAAAAATATTTACAGCACCGGTTTGTTCGATTTTGTGGGAATGAGTCTGGAACCGCTGGACAGTTCTCGGACCCGGGTGCGGTTGAAAATTACCGTGGTGGAGAGAAAATCCCTCTGGGTGGGAGCAAAATTTGGTGTGGCGTACGAGCAGGCCACCATTTACGGCGGTTCGTTCGACTTTACCCTCGAATTTGGGAACCGGGATCTGTTTGGCACCGGACGAACCGTTTATTTGCAGATAATCCCTTCGCTTTCTTACGATTTCGTCTCCCACGATCTGGTGAACACCAAAAATCAGTACAGCTTAACTTACATCGAACCGTGGATTGGATACACCCGAACTCCCGGAATTTTTCAGATTGCTTACTACCAGGTCCGTCCCATTAATTCCGCCAGCTACAACAATTTTGTTTCCTTCTTTCAAGTGAAACACGACTTTCCGCGACACTGGCGGGTTACCTCAACCCTGCAGTTCAGTCAGGTGCAAATCTTGCAAGATCAACCCCTGGACAGCCTCTTTTTTGCCCAGACACGAGGACAGGACGCCATCTATTCATTTAACGGAAGTCTGGTACGGGATTACCGGGACAATTACCTGGTGCCGCTGGATGGCTATTTATTTGAAATGAATGCGAAATTTGCTTACTCAATTACCCGGGTAGATAGTTCCGGACAAAGACGATTGAACCGCTTTCTGAAACTGGTAACCCAATGGATTCGTTACCAGAAATTTCCCCTGAAACGGAACTGGATTCTGGCTACTCGCATTCGCGGTGGGAGCATCATTGAGTTTGGCAAATTGGGGGAAATTCCCCTGACGGAACGTTTTTTCCTGGGAGGCGCCTCTTCGGTACGCGGCTACCCGGAGCAGTTGCTGGGGCCGGTCAGCTACGATCCTTCCGGCCATCCGGTGGCTCTGGGCGGGAAACTGCTGCTGCTGGGCAATGTGGAGCTTCGCTTCCCCATTTTCTGGCTTTTTTGGGGCGAAATCTTCTTCGATGCCGGTAATGTGTGGGCGCAAAACCAGGATTTCCGGCCGACCGATATTAAAACCACCACCGGGGCCGGATTGGCATTCATTACCCCGGTGGGACCGATTCGCTTCGATTACGGAATAAAGCACCGGCAGCAACCGGGCGAAAGTCCCGGCGAGTTTCACATCGGTATTTCTTTTGCCTTCTAAGAATGATCAGCACAGACTGAAAATCGGTTTGGCAAATGTAATGAACGGAGAGACGAGACAAGAACTTCTGTTTATTTACGGCACCTTGCGACGAGGTGCCCAATTCCCGCTGGAAAAATTCCTGGGAAGATGGGTGGTATTTCTTGGGAAGGCAATGTACCAGGGACGGCTATTAGATCTGGGAGCTTATCCGGGACTTATTCCCTCCGACCGGACCGCAGACCGGGTGGTGGGCGATTTGTACCGGGTACTGGATGCAAAAACGGTTTTTTCCAGATTGGACGTTTACGAAGATTACCGGCCGGATCAACCGGAGCAGAGCCTGTACCTCCGGCTGCTGGAGACGGTTCATCTGCAAAACGGTTCAACCCGGAAGGCCTGGATTTATGTGTACAACGGAAGCCGCGAAGGAACCCGGGTAATACCAGGCGGGGATTACGTGCAGTATCTGGCCAGTCGCAGAAAGAATTCTTTTTAATCCCGCTTTTTAGAATTTTTTCCTGTTGGCTTTTTTTCCTGCCAGGGGCAAACTTGACTGGAGAAGTATTGTCTTTACTCTGGCGCTGTCCAAGCTTTTCCAAATTTCTTCTCAAATCCGGAAAATCATTGAAAATTCGGTGGAATGATTGCTCCAAAAAGTGTGAATTTGTGGCAAATTTGAATTAGTTAGTAAATATTTATTCAAAAAAGACGAAAATTTAACTTGAAATGAGAAAAAAGGAGCCTTATTCTGGTGAAATTTTTGTTCTTTGAATATGGGAGGAAGGGATGAATTCTCGCAAGGAAACAAACGCCCGCACCGAGCCCCTTGAACCCGAGGAAGTCAGTAAAAAGCCCTCCAGGTTAAAACGATTACTGAAAAATCTGGAAGCCCACAATATTCTGGAAAAACTGGTGGAAATGAATCCGGATGCAATTTTTGTGGTCGATACCCAAGGGTATATTTTGTTTGTAAATGAAGGTGCGGAGAAAATGTTTCAATTTTCCAAAGCGGAACTGGTGGGGAAGCGGTTTACGCAGTTGCTTGATTCCGAATACGATCCCAAATACGTTAAGCAGTTAATTCATATTATTCAGCGCAAAAAAAACATTCGCACCCGGCATCCGGTTCGTATTCTGGCGCGGACCAAGCAGGAAAACAGCTTTCCGGTGGAAATTAGTCTGAACAAACTTCGTCTTGACGGCGAACTGCGGGTCATTGCCACGGTTCGCGATGTGAGCCACATGGTAAAAATTGAAGAAGAGTTGCGAAAGGCGCACCGGGAAACCGAAAATCTTTTATCGGCGCTTTCTTCCGCCCTGATTGGGGTGGACAAACAGGACCGGGTGACCCGTTGGAACCGGGCCGCCGAACGGATCTTCAACATTCCCGCCCGGGAGGTGGTGGGAAAAGTGTTTCTCGCCTCGGGAATCCGTTGGGATTGGAAGGAAGTACTGGAGCGGATTGCCGAAAGTCGAGAGGAAGAAAAGACCAGTCGCTGGGAATACATTCGCTACGAGCGTCCCGACGGAAAAGATGGATTTTTGAGCATGACGGTCAACCCTTTCAAGAATGAAAAAGGGGAATACGCCGGATTTATTTTACTGGCAACCGAAGTTACCGAGCGGCGATTGTTGGAAATGCAATTAACCCAGGCACAGAAACTTGAATCCATTGGGCAATTGGCGGCGGGGATTGCCCACGAAATCAATACCCCTATTCAATACGTGGGCGATAATTTGCGATTTTTACAGGACACCTACGCCGATATTACCCGTTTAATGAAAAAATTTGGGCAATTAAGGGAAGTAAGCAAGCAGGGAAAAGTAGATTCCGCTTTGAATCAGGAGATCGATGATTTGGCGGATGAGATTGATCTCGACTTTCTCTGGGAGGAAATTCCCCGGGCGCTGGAGCAATCCCTGGAAGGTGTGCAGCGGGTCTCCAAAATTGTGAAAGCCATGAAAGAATTCTCTCATCCGGGAACTTCGGAAAAGAAGCTCACCGACATTAACAAAGCGCTGGAAAATACTATTACCGTGTCCCGCAACGAGTGGAAATATGTGGCCGAAGTGGTCACCGAGTTCGATCCGGCTTTGCCGGAGGTGGTGTGCTTGCCGGACGAGCTGAATCAGGTGTTCCTGAATATTATTGTGAATGCCGCCCATGCCATTGGCGATGTGGTGGGGAAAAACGGAAAGGAAAAAGGAAAAATTACCATTCGGACCCGCCAGGCTGGCGATATGGTTCAGGTATTCATCAGCGATACCGGCCCGGGAATTCCGGAGAAAATTCGGGACAAGATTTTCGATCCGTTTTTTACCACCAAAGAAGTGGGTAAAGGAACCGGGCAGGGATTGGCCATCGCCTACAATGTGGTGGTAGAGAAACACCGTGGAACCCTTTCTTTCGAAACAGAAGAAGGAAAAGGGACCACCTTTAAAATTGAAATTCCCGTTAAATAGGTGGAGTACGGAGGGATGAAGAAGAAAGTTTTATTCGTCGACGACGAAGTCAATGTCCTGCAGGGATTGAAGAGAATGTTGCACCCCCTGCGCCAGGAATGGGAGATGGCGTTTGTGCAGAGTAGTGCGGAAGCGCTGGAGGTTCTTGCCCGGGAACCTTACGATGTGATTGTAACGGATATTCGGATGCCCGGCACCGATGGGGCACAATTACTGAAGCAGGTAAGTCAGCTTTACCCCAACATGGTGCGCATTATTCTTTCCGGGCAGGCTAACGAAGAGATGGTTTACCGCACCATTGGCCCCAGTCACCAATACCTTTCTAAACCGTGCGAGCCGGATATTCTGCGCAAAACCATTGAGCGGGCATTTGCCATTCGCAAAATGCTGAATAATGAAAAACTCAAGGAAGTTATTTCCAATATCGATCGCTTGCCAAGTCTGCCGAAATTGTACACGGAATTGATTACGGTTTTGAAAGATCCCGATGCCTCCGTGCAGGAAATCGGTAAAATCATTGCCCGGGACGTTAGCATGACCGCCAAAATTTTGAAACTGGTGAACTCCGCTTACTTCGGTTTGCGCAGAAACGTTGCCGATCCGACCGAAGCGGTGAAATTTATTGGTCTGGATGCCATCAAATCCATGGTGCTTTCCATGAAATTTTTCTCCAGCTTCGATGCCGAAAAGCTGCGGGCATTCTCTCTGGAAAATGTGTTCAATCACAGTACCACGGTTGGTTTGCTGTGCAAATGCATGGCGGAACAGGAGGGAAATAATCGGGCCTGGCAAAGCGAGGCATTTTTAGCGGGAATGCTGCACGATGCCGGTAAGTTGATTTTCGCAGACAATTTTTACGAATCGTACCAACAGGCTTTCAACCTGGCGCGCGAAAAAGACCTGCCCCTCTGGGAAGCGGAGAAAGAGATATTCGGGGTCACCCATGGCGAAGTGGGAGCCTACTTGCTGGGCTTGTGGGGAGCGTCGGACATTATTATTGAAGCCATTGCCTTCCATCACCGTCCCATGGAGTGTGTTCACAAAGAAATGAGCCTGCTGACCCTGGTTCACGTTGCCAATGGTCTGGCAAATCAACTCTCCGGAACGGAAAAAACGGGTCAATTATCTTATTTCGCAGACGAATATTTAGAGAAGGTAGGCGTAAAGGACAAGGCCCAGTGGTGGGCAGATCGTTGTTTAAAAAACATGGAGAGTGCAGAAGATCATGAATGAAAAAGTCCTTTTTGTGGATGACGAATCGTTTGTTCTGGAAAGCTTTCGGCGTAATCTGCGAAAGTTTGTCAAAATGGAAACCGCCACCAGCGGTGAAAAAGGACTGGAACTGATCGCCTCCCAGGGCCCCTTTGCCGTGGTGGTGTCGGATTTAAGAATGCCCGGCATGAACGGGGTGCAATTCCTCTCCCGGGTGAAGGAGCTTTCCCCTGATACAACCCGCATCTTGCTGACCGGCCAGGCCGATCTGGAGGACGCCATTGCGGTGATTAACGAGGGGCAGATTTTCCGTTTTCTGACCAAACCGTGCGGACCGGAAAGTTTGAAAGCCGCCATTACCGACGGCATTGAACAGTACCGCTTGAAACAGGCGGAGAAACAGCTACTGGAACAAACTCTGCGTGGTACGATTAAGCTCCTGGTGGAAATCCTTTCCAGTGTGAATCCGGAAGCATTTAGTCGTTCGGTGCGCATTCAGAAATTAACCAAAGGCATTGCCAATCGCTTGAATTACGAGAAAATGTGGCAGGCGGAAGTAACCGCTCTGCTCTCCCACATCGGGTGTGTCACTGTGCCCGGTTACATCGTTAAAAAGAAGTACGAAGGCGAAGAGCTGACCGAAGTGGAAGAGCGCATGTTTTACCAGCACATGCAAATCGGGCACAAACTGCTTCAGCACATTCCACGTCTGGAAGAAGTGGCCAAAGCGATTATTTACCAGGAAAAACAATTTGACGGCGGTGGGATGCCGGAGGACAATGTGCGGGGAAAACAAATTCCCTTCCTGGCCCGGGTGTTGAAGATTGCGTCGGATTACAATGCCTATCTGGAAAAGACCGGCAACCCGGAAAAGGCGCTGGAAGAAATTCGGGCGCACAAAGAATGGTACGACCCGGAAATCCTGGCGGCTCTGGAAGCCGAAGTGCTGCAGGTCTGGGAGGGCTTTGTGGTGAAAAGTGTCCCACCGGAAAAAGTTGAAGTCGGTATGGTGCTGGCGGATAATGTTTACACAAAAATGGGAACCCTTTTAATTCCTAAGGGACACGAAATTTCCGAAGTACTCAAAATTCGAATTTTGAATTTCGCCGAAACGGACAATTTGAAAGGTCCCATTAAAATATTGGCCTGATGCTCCGGTTCCTTTTGCCGGCAAGTGCATTGAATGATTTGTTCCAATTAACCCGGAAAAACCGACATCCATTTTCCCAATGCTGTTTTTTCCCTGAAAATAGTTCGGGCGGAAATTTGCCCGTAAGATTCGGCAGGTAATCTCGATCTCTTTTCCCGAAGAACCGAGTCCCTTGAACTTTTGCCTTCCTTTTTCTGGTTCTTTCCCGGATTCTACAATTTGTTGTTTCACTTTTCGAAATAATTCTAATTTTAACCAAATTGTAACACAGAACAATTATTTTGAGGGAGAAATAAAATAAAACACGGAGGCATTATGAATTTACACCGCTGTTTTACTATGGTTGTATTGGTGGGGTTGATTTTGGGAATTCAATCCGGGGAATCCCAAAATGTTGTGGCGAGCAAATCCCAGTCCTGGAAATATTCCGGGAAAGTGCAGGGGCAATATGGGTACAGTCCCACGGTTGAGAATAACGATTTGAAAGTCAATCGGGGGTTCCGAATGCGGCGGGTGCGCCTGCAGGTCAATATGCAGGTTACCCCCTGGATTGCTTCGGAAGTGGAATTTGACGTGCGAGACAATCGTCCCCGTTTAAAAGACGGGTATGTTCACCTGAAACTGTACGATGATTACTATCTTCGGTTGGGACAGTTTAAAGTGCCGGTGTGGCGGGAACAACTGCGCAGCTCCGGAGACCTTTTACTAATTGAGCGCGGCGCCGCCAACGCCTTCCTGGTGGTCTCTTTTTTAGCCGGTCGGCACATTGGAATGGAATTCGGTGGAAAACTGGGCCAGAATTTGCACTTTGCCCTCAATTACAGCAATGGTTCCGGAGAAGGAGTCGCCGAAATTCCTCTGCGAGAAAAGACCCAGAATATGAACAATGGCAAAATGGTTGCCGCACGCCTGACTTATCCGGCCAGCGAGGTGGTGGAGTTGGGCCTTTCGGCCGTGGTAAACTATCTGGGGAGTCACACCACTGTAACAAACAATCTGGGACCTGTTTACGCCATCGCTCCGGATTTTGGGATTTACCTTCCCGGAGGGCTGGAAGTGGAAGGTGGTTTGGCAATCGGCGCATTCTCCCGGCAGTTCATTCAGAGCGACGAGGATCGGGGATTTTTGGCGTTCGATCTTTCCGGTCGATTTCGCCAGAAATGGGCGAAGCCGAATGCCAATCTGGCCGGTCTGGACGGATGGGAACTGGCGGCGGGAATTGCGTTTATTGATCCGGATCGGCAATTCGAAAAAGATGAGAAATTTTACTTCCGCGCCGGCCCGGCGCTGAATTTCGGAAAACAGGTCCGCTTTCAAATCAATGTGGAATGGCAGGTTCCCACCGATCCCGAAATCGACCAGTCGCTCTTTATTCGCAGCCAGTTGGGAGTGAACTTCTGAAATCATCAGCAGGAATGCGGAGGGCGGGAAAGAGGTGGTTTTTTCCCGCCCGTTGAGTTTCTGCTGAGGGCTCCCGCTCCCGGTATACGACAGAGGGAAGAAGTGTTTCCGCGCGACTGCGGAGAAAATATTTTCCCCGCTGTACGCTTCACCGACACCGCCAAAACCCGCAGAATCTACATTTTCCCTTACCGGTTGCCCGCCAATTCCCCGGAAAATTTATTTAAAATTGGTTTTTGTAACAGAATTGTAATATTGGGGCGTTAAAATAGCCGCCTTCAGGAACGAAAAGGAGAAAAAAATGAAGTTAAAAAAATATTTTGCCATCGTAATTTTAACCGTGCTGGCAGGTGTATTGACGAGTGGCGCATTTGCCCAGGTGGTTAAGGTGGACCCCCGAATCCCTCACTACAAAAAAGTGAGCGGGATAAGCGGCAACGCTAACAGCATCGGTTCGGACACCATGAACAATCTCATGGCACTGTGGCTGGAGGGATTTAAGAAATACTACCCCTCGGTAAACGTTCAGATCGAAGGCAAAGGGTCTTCCACCGCGCCGCCGGCGTTAATTGAAGGAACCGCCCAGTTTGGTCCCATGTCCCGCAAAATGAAATCGAAAGAAATCGACGCGTTCGAAGCCAAATACGGGTTTAAGCCTACCGCCATTCGCACCGCACTGGACGCCCTGGCCATTTTTGTCAATAAAGATAATCCGCTGAATTGCCTGAGCCTGGAGGAAGCGGACGCCATTTTTTCCAGGACCCGCAAACGGCGTTATCCGGAAGATATTCGGACCTGGGGACAACTTGGTTTGACCGGGGTGTGGGCAAACAAGCCCATCAGTATTTACGGTCGGAATTCCGCTTCCGGGACCTACGGATTTTTTAAAGACCATGTATTGAAAAAAGGGGATTTCAAATACACGGTCAAAGAGCAGCCGGGATCCGCCTCGGTGGTGCAGGGCATTACCCGTGACAAATTTGGCATCGGTTACAGCGGCATCGGTTACCGCACCTCCGGAGTCAAAATCCTGAAGCTCTCCAAGAAAAAAGGCGGTCCCTGTTTTGACGGGTCCTATCAGAATGTCATCAAAAAGAAATACCCTCTTTCTCGTTATTTGTACATCAACATTGTAAAAGTGCCCAACAAACCGCTGGATCCGCTGGTTAAAGAGTTTATTAAATTTGTGTTGAGTTACGAAGGGCAGCAGGTGGTGGTCAAAGACGGGTATTTGCCGCTGCCTTACGAGGTGGTAATGAAAGAGTTGAAAAAGCTTCAGTGAGGAGCTAGACGGGGCGAAATTGACCTTTAACGGATGGGTACACCATGAAGAGAAAACGGTCCACCGATATTCGCCGAAAATTCGAGCGGCGCGACCGGGTCGCCCGCCGAATTATTGCCCTGGGCGGTTACGGCGTGATTATTAGCATTGCCGCCATCCTGTTTTTTCTTTTTTACCAGAGTTTGCCCCTCTCTTTTGGGGCAAAAATTAAAGAATGGTTCAGCTGGACACCCGGCGACCGCTCCGACCAGATCCTGTTGGTGGGGGTGGATCAGTATCAGGAGGTGGTTTATTTTCTGGATCAGCACGGGGAAGTGGAATTCCTGCGTATGAAAGACCGCCACATCCTGTTGCGTGACTCTTTGCCTCTGGAACCGGGTGAAAAGATATTTTCTGCCGACCGGGGCTCGCTGCTCCGGGATGTTTTTGCGGCCGGTACGGACAAAGGGCGCATTCTGATTGGGGAAATCCATTTGCAACCTCGGTTTGAAGGGAGTGTGCGGCGAATTGTTCCCTCTTTAAGCGTTGAACAAACCTTTCAGGCCGAAACACCCGGCGATTCACTGCCTGCCCACATCGAGAAAGTCAGTTTCCGCAGAACCGAGGACGGCCTGGAGTTGCTGGCCTGGGTTAACCACGCCGGACACCTGTTTTTGCGAATTTACGACCCGGAAGAGGAAACAACCTACCGCTACGATTTATCCGAGCAGCTTGGGAACCTTCCCATTACCACCCTGACCATGAACTATTCCGGGGAGACGCTGATTGTGGCCTCTGAGCAGGGGGATTTATTCTGGTTCGACCTTTTGGATCCGGAAGAAGTGGTATTAGTGGATCACTGGCGGGCATCCGGGGTGGCTATTACAGCGGTGTCGTATTTGCTGGGAAACAACGCGATTGTGGTGGGCGATGCGCAAGGCGAAGTGAGCGAATGGTTCCCCACCAAAAATCCGTTGCAGAAAACCAAATTTACCTTGATTCGTCGGTTCAAACCGCACCGCAATCCGGTGACTTTGATCGCTGCTTCGCCGCGGAATCGCAATTTTCTGACCGTGGATTCCAAAGGGGAAGCGCATTTAAATTACGCCACCACCGACGCCACCCAGTTGGAGTTTCTTCCTTCCGATTACCCGTTGCAAGCGGTTGCTTTTGCACCAAAATCCAACGGGATCGTGGCGGCGGATTCCCGACACCGCCTGGGCGTGTTCCGGCTGGACAATCCCCATCCGGAGACGACTTTGCACACTTTGTTCGGTAAGGTATGGTACGAAGGATACCAGAAGCCCGCATTCGTCTGGCAATCCACCGGCGGCAGCGATGAATTCGAACCCAAGCTGAGCCTGGTACCGCTGATTTTCGGAACCTTTAAAGGAACCCTCTATGCCATGTTCTTCTCGGTGCCTCTGGCGATCCTGGCTGCTATTTACGTGTCGCAATTTGCCCCTCAATGGATGTCGCGAATTGTCAAACCCATTGTGGAAATTCTGGCGGCATTTCCCAGTGTGGTCATTGGCTTTCTGGCCGGTTTGTACTTCGCGCCGTTGTTCGAGAAACACCTGGTACAATTTCTCATTTTTAGCGTTGCCTTGCCGGTGGTTTTCCTCGTGGGGGTGGTCATCTGGAAACAAATTCCCGAAGAAACCCGAACCCGCTTCCCGCGTGGGGTGGAGTTGGGCTTCGTGTTGCTGGTGGTTCTGGCCGCCTTTTCGGTGGCCGACCTGCTGGCCTTTCCGGTGCGAGAGACTTTTTTTGCGGGCGATTTGAAACAATGGTTGTACACCCACTGGGGAGTGGTGTACGATCAGCGTAACAGTCTGGTGGTAGGTTTTGCGCTGGGTTTTGCGGTCATTCCGATTATTTTCACCATTGCAGAAGACGCCCTGAGCAACGTTCCCAAATCGCTGAGTTCGGCGGCGCTGGCGTTAGGAGCGTCGCGTTGGCAAACTGTTCGGCGGGTGGTTTTACCGGCCGCAGCCGGAGGGATTTTTGCCGGCGTCATGCTTGGTTTTGGCCGCGCCATTGGCGAAACCATGATCGTGCTCATGGCCACCGGCAATACCCCCATTCTGGATTTAAGCCCGTTCAACGGCTTTCGGGCCATGAGTGCCTGCATTGCGGTAGAAATTCCGGAAGCGCCGGTGGGCGGTACGCTTTATCGGGTGCTCTTTTTAACCGCTTTGTTGTTGTTTCTGTTTACCTTTATCGTTAATACCCTGGCCTCCCTGGTGGGAGACAAACTAAGAAAAAAATACGCCCGGTTTTAACCATGATGCGAAAATTTAAAGACGATCCTTACATCTTGCTCACTTCTTTGGGACTTTTTATTTCCCTGGCCATGGTGGCTTTCATTGTCGGCCTCATCATGGTCAGAGGTCTCGGTTTTTTCTGGCCGCGTCAGGTGTTACTGGTGGAGCTGAAAGATGGTACCCGCTATCTGGGCGAGGTCTGGGAGACGGAAACTGTGTCGGAGAAACAGCCTGATGGGACAATCAAAACGGATCACAAAATTCAGTTAAAAATTGGAAACCGCGACCTTTACGGACTTGATTTTACCTGGGTGGAGGAGAAAGATGTTGTTCGGAGGGAACATCCCCCGGCTGCCACGGTGTTCGAGCGCCTGGAATACGGCAATTTTTACGGGATGATGCGTTCCCTGCAGGTGGGAGAACAGATTTACCGGGACGAGGTGGAGCGTCATGCTCGGGAGGCCTTAAAGATTGCCCATCGTCTGGAGAAAAAAATTGAAGCGAAACAAAAAGCCCTGAACGAACTGACGGCGCCCCTCAACCGTTTACAGCGGGAACTGTCTTTGCTGAAAATCAGCGATGAGGCGGGGCAACCCCGGGTGGTTCAGAAAATACAGCGTTTGGAGCGGGAAGAAGAGAACCTGAAACGCCGCATCGCCGAAAAATACCGCCGCTTAAATGAACAACTGCTGCAGTTAAATCAGGAGAAACAAAAAATCTTTCTGCAGGTGCAAGCGGCTTCGGGAGAGACCAGGACAATCCTGTTAGCCGATGTGGTGCGTTTTTACCAGCCGAATCGGATGTCCCGTTGGCAAAAAATTCAACTGTATTTCAGTAAATTGGGGGAGTTTCTCACCGCCGCTCCCCGGGAGTCGAATACCGAGGGAGGAGTATTCCCGGCCATTTTCGGGACGGTGATGATGGTGTTGCTTATGTCCATTGCCGTGGTACCGTTTGGCGTGCTGGCGGCCATTTATTTGAACGAATACGCCAAACAGGGTGTAGTGGTTCGCCTGATTCGTCTCTCGGTCAATAATCTGGCCGGAGTGCCGTCCATTGTGTTCGGAATCTTTGGCCTGGGATTTTTTATTTACGTGGTGGGCGGGTCGCTGGACCAACTGTTTTTCAGCGACAAATTGCCCGAACCCACCCTGGGCACCGGGGGAATTTTGTGGGCTTCCTTAACCCTGGCGCTGCTTACCTTGCCGGTGGTGGTGGTGGCTACTGAGGAGGGGATTCTGGCGGTTCCCCGGGCGAACAAAGAAGGGGCGCTGGCGCTGGGGGCTACGCGCTGGCAGATGATTCGCCAGATTGTTTTGCCCAACGCCATGCCGGGAATCCTCACCGGGTTAATTTTGGCCATTAGTCGCGGCGCCGGCGAGGTGGCTCCCCTTATGATTACCGGAGTGGTGAAATTGGCCCCCACTTTGCCCATCGACGGTACTTTTCCCTTCCTGCACCTGGATCGGAAATTCATGCACCTCGGATTTCATATTTACGATGTGGGATTTCAGTCCCCCAATGTGGAAGCGGCCAAACCGATGGTTTACACCACCGCCTTGCTGCTCATTTTAATCGTGATTTTTTTGAATTTGTTGGCGATTTTTATTCGCAATCGCCTGAAAAAGAAATACAAAGCGTCGGCGTTTTAAGAGGAAAGGATTCGACCGATGGAGATTTCAACGTCCCGCATGACCCGGAAAGAAAAAAATGAGTTGCCGGTTAAAAATCGAATCGTAATCGAGACCCGCAATCTCAATTTTTACTATTCTGACCAGAACCATGCCCTGAAAAATATTAACCTGCAGATTCCCGAGCGGCAGGTCACCGCTCTGATCGGACCGTCCGGTTGTGGTAAATCGACCCTGCTCCGCTGTTTTAACCGCATGAACGATTTAATTCCCGGCACTTACCTGACCGGGGAGGTACTGCTGGACGGTCAGAACATTTACAATCGTTCCCTCCGCCTGGAAGAGTTGCGGAAACGGGTGGGAATGGTTTTTCAGAAATCGAATCCCTTTCCCATGTCCATCTGGGAAAATGTGGCATTTGGTCCCAAGGTGAATGGAATTACCAACCGCAGCGAGTTGGAGGAACTGGTGGTTTCGGCGCTGAAACAGGCGGATTTGTGGCGCGAAGTGAAAGATCGCTTGAAAACCTCCGCGCTGGACCTCTCCGGCGGACAACAGCAGCGGCTTTGCATTGCCCGGGCGCTGGCCAACAAACCGGAAATCATTCTCATGGACGAACCGGCCTCCGCCCTCGACCCGATCTCCACCGGAAAAATAGAAGAAACCATCGAGACGTTAAAAACCCAGTACACCATCGTGATTGTTACCCACAACATGCAGCAGGCGGCCCGGGTCTCGGATTTTACCGCCTTCATGATGATGGGAGAGCTGGTGGAATTTAATCCCACCCGCAAGCTCTTCACTAATCCGGATGAAAAATTGACGGAAGATTACATTACCGGACGTTTCGGCTAATCCCCGGAGCAGGGAGCGCTTTTTGCTGTGCAAAGAAGGAAAAAATGCTTATATTTTGCAAACAGAGGACTTAATTCAGAACAAAACGGAAGGTCCCAATGAAAGAAAAACTTTCCCAGATGCTGGAGAATATTAAGAAAGATTTGATTTTCATGGCAAACGAGGTGGAAGACGCGTTGTACAAAAGCCTGAAAGCCCTGGAGAAACAGGACAAAAAGCTGGCGCAGGAAGTAATTGATCACGATCAGAAAATAGATTTAATGGAAGTACGTATTGAAGAGCAAATTCTGGCTATTTTTGCCCTCCAGCAGCCGGTGGCGGTGGATTTGCGATTCCTGGTGGGGGCGTTGAAAATGAACAACGACCTGGAGCGTATTGGCGATCATGCGGTGAATATTGCCCGCACCACCCAGGCGCTGGCAGGGGAACCTTACCTGAAACCCCTGGAAGATTTGCCCCGGCTGGGCAAACTGGCTCGCAACATGTTGCACGATTCCGTCCATGCGTTTATTAATCAAAATCCCGAAATTGCGCGGGAAGTGTGCGTGCGAGACGACGAGGCGGATGAACTTTACCGCAAAATTCGCGATCACATCATTCAGGTATTGAAAGAAAAAGGGAAAAAATTTGAACAGGGAGTAGAGCTTATTGCCGTGGCGCGCGATCTGGAACGAATTGCCGATCTGGCCACCAATCTGAGCGAAGATGTGATTTTTATGAAAGAGGCTCGAATTATTCGCCACGGTTTGGGTTAGAGGTGTCGGGAGATTAAATGTAAAGGTGCAGGGGTTTGAAGGGACACATTCTAATTGTTGAAGACGACCGCGATATTGCGGAATTGCTCCAATTCAACCTGGAGAATGAAGGGTACCGGGTGAACTTGGAGACTCATGGCGAGCGGGCTTACGAGAAAATCGTAGCAGAACCACCCGATCTACTCATCCTGGATTTGAATCTCCCTGGTTTAACAGGCATTGAAATTTGCAAGTATTTGCGGGAGAATGCCCGTACCCGCGATTTGCCAATCATGATGCTTACCGCCCGGACGCAGGAAATCGACAAAATCATCGGTTTCGAAATCGGGGCGGACGATTACATTACCAAACCATTCAGTATTCGGGAAGTGCTGGCCCGCGTAAAAGCGCTGCTGCGCCGGGCAAAACCGGCCAGCAACGATGTCTTTCAACGGGCGGGATTTCAGATTAACTTTAATCAACATCGGGTGCTGGTGGAGGAAGCAGAAGTGGAGCTTACTCCCACCGAGTACAAACTGCTGGTCACGCTGGTTCGGGGCAAGGGACGGGTTCTTAGCCGGGACGATTTGCTGGAACTGGTCTGGGGCATGGATTATTACGGAGAAATTCGCACCGTGGACGTTCACATTAAACGCTTACGGGACAAGCTGGGGCCGGCTGCGGCGCTGATTGAAACCGTTAAAGGGGTGGGGTACCGCTTTAAAATTGAATAATTTCCGGGGGATTTCGCAACTATTATGAAAAAATTGGCTGTCAAATTTCGTCTCCTGGGCGTTCTCATCGCCCTATTCCTTTTAATCGCCATCGATTGGTTGACCTATTCGCAGGTAAAAGCATTTTTGATTACCGATGTACAGCGGCATTTGCACCATAACATTTCTCTCACGAAAGAGTTGCTCGATCTGACCCTGTTTAAAGAGAAAAAATCATCTCAATTGCAAGCGCTGGCTTCTCGGGTGCGGCAACTTACTGGATTGCGTGTCACATTTATTGATTTGACCGGCCGGATGCTGGCCGATTCGGACGTCCCGTTCGATCGCCTGGGGCAGGTGGAAAATCACCTCCACCGGCCCGAGGTGCAGCAAGCCCTGCAAACCGATGTGGGATTCGATATCCGGCGAAGCGCAACCATTGGCAAACGTCTGATTTATTATTGTGAGCCGCTGCGGGAAAATCGTAAGATTCTGGGCCTGATTCGGTTCGCCATGTTTGCAGATCAGTTTGATCAACAGTTGCACCGTTTGATCTGGTTGTTAATCGGAATAAATCTGCTCTTAATAACGGGAATGATTCTTTTCGTTGTGCTCAGTTGGCGCTTTTTTCAGCGGGGATTGGGTGCGCTGCGCGGCCGCCTGGCGCAGTTGCAGAATTCCGCTGCCTTCGACCCCCTGGGACCTCAACCCGAGGAAGAATGGAACGAGCTGGCCGTTCAGTTCGACGACATTCGCCGCCGCTGGTTGAAGAAACGGGAGGAATTGGAAGCCGAAGCGCGCCAGTTGTACGATGTGCTTTATTCGCTACAGGAGGGCGTGGCGGTTTTCAATCGCCGGGGGAGTTTGATTTACCATAATGGCAAGTTCCTGAAAATATTGGGATTGGCAAACATTAATTGCCTCGGGAGGGCGTTTTACGATTGGATTGAATTTCCCCCGCTGGTGCAGGACATTGAAAGGTTTTTAGAAAATCGAGAACCGTTTAAACGCAGGATTAAGTATTACAGCGGGCGGTATATTGAATATCGGATTCTACCGGTAAGGCAATCGGGAAACCAGGAAAGCATTTTTCTGATTACCCTCCAGGATGTTACCCATCTGCAGCGTCTGGAAATCATTCGCCGGAATTTTGTGGCCAATGTGAGTCACGAATTCAAAACGCCCCTCACCTCTATTCGCGGTTACGCCGAAACGTTGCAGGGTGGGGTGGAGGACGAAGAGCTTCGCCGTAAATTTCTGGAAAAAATTGTAAAGCAGACCCAGCATCTCGAAAATCTGGTTGGAGACCTGCTCCAGCTGTCCCGCATTGAAAGGCGGGAAGTGGAGCAGCTTATGCTATTGAATCCGTTACCGCTTTTCCGGGAAGTGGTGGAAGACTTTCGTCCTCTAACCGCCGGGAAACAGCTGCAGTTACATTATCGGGAGGTTGACGTTTCGGAAAATGTGGCGTTACTGGGAGCCGACTTTTTATTGCACGCCTTACTGATGAACTTGTTGAGCAATGCGGTGCACTACAGCAAACCGGGGGGAAATATTCATGTGCGGGTGTCCGTTCGAGGCGAAAAACTGCGGGTGGAAGTGGAAGATCAGGGAATCGGTATTTTACCCCGGGAACAAGAGCATATTTTCGAGCGATTTTACCGGGGAGAAGAGGCCCGGGAACTGCATGCCGCCGGGACCGGCCTGGGGTTGTCCATTGTGAAACACATTGTGGAAATTCTTTCCGGGCAGATTGGAGTGGAAAGCGAACCCGGTAAAGGGAGCCTGTTCTGGTTCGAACTTCCCCTGCAGAAGAATGTTTCCGGGCCCAATGCCGAAACTCCCCCCGAGAATGCCGCCCAATCTTAAAATGATTCTTTTCCGACCGAAATTTCTCTTCCCAAATAAACAGTCTGCTAACCTGCCTTGGTAGGTTGATTTCAGATTTGGAAAAATGGTGGATTTTCGACCGGAAAGTCCGTAAAATTTGCTGCGAAAGAACCATAAGGAAGGAGTGTGAAAATGAGTTTACAGGCAGTGCCGCGCGAAAAACGGCAGGGGTTGATAATAGTGTACACCGGCAACGGAAAAGGTAAAACCACCGCCGCGTTGGGAATGGCGCTGCGGGCGGTCGGCTACGATTGGCGTATTCTCATGGTGCAGTTTATTAAAGGAGACTGGATGTACGGAGAACTGGAGAGCTACCAGCGTCTTGCCCCCAATCTGGATCTGAAGCGCATGGGAAAGGGATTTGTGGGCATCATGGGGGACCAAAAGCCCCTTGAAGAACACCAGGAAGCGGCCCGGGTGGCGTTGCAATATGTGAAGGAGAATATGGACAAAGATTACGATTTGATCATTCTGGATGAAATAAATGTGGCCTTGAAAGAAGGATTGGTTTCCGTGGCGGATGTGCTGGAGCTTATTAAACAAAAACCTCCTTACCTTCATCTTGTTCTGACCGGCAGGTATGCGCCGCAGGAGATTATTGATGCGGCGGATCTGGTAACCGAAATGACCGAAATCAAACATCCCTTCCAGAAAGGCATTCTGGCTCAGCCGGGCGTGGATTATTGACAAACGTGCTAATCTCCGTGAGAAAGAAAAACTCCTGATCGGTTTTTCTCGTGCAATTTACCTTACTTTTTGCTGGAGTTGAGCGAAAGTTTGTTTCAGAGACGCTTTTTAAAGCAAGGACGACATTATTTGAATTTCTTTTCAATCAAAGATTTAATTAAGAATCAATGATTGAAAATTTTTCGTTACAACCGGTTTTACAGACATTATCCCGGATATTTCTCGCGTAAATTCTGGTGGAATTTTCGGGGTAAAGGTGTTTTGCTTTAATCACGCTCCCCAATTACCAAAAAATATTACAAATTATTCTCCGCATATTGAAAAAGTCCTCAAAATTTTTTATTTTGTACGTAATCAAGACAGTTTCGAGCAGACGTGTGTTAAAAGCAAGTTTGCAGCACAGGCAACTGAATTTGTGGTAATTTTGATACAAGAATAATCGGTAAACGAGTATTTTAAAACATTTTTTGGCCTTCTCTCTTAAAACGATTCATCCATTTCGGGAAGAGTTTTTAGGGTATCGGAAGCGGAAGCCGAAAGAGAAAGTGTCCCAAGTGATTTAGAAACAAGGTATTCCGTGCCTGGCATTGAAAACTGAACGGTGCTCCCGACCGCAATGAGTGGCGACGGGAATAATGTCCGGGCGCCTGTCTGCTCTTTAACTGAGAAAGGCATTATTTTTGTAAGAATTATTTTCCTGCATGCCTGAATCCGACTGGATTATCGACTAACTAAGGGGATTGACCGGTGCGACAGATTTTCCTCCTGATAGTTTTTCTTGTTCTGTTGTCTCTGCTCGGCTGCGATGACAACCAAATCCTTCCCTACAAAATAACCCGGGAAAGGACTCTTGCTTCCGGAGTAACATTGAAATCCTTCATTGATGATCTGGACAATAATGCTGCCTCTGAGTTAATCACGGTTGAGAGAACATACAAAAAAGAGGTCTCCTCTTTAATAAAGATCAGTGATTTAGAAACCGGTTATCATTATTATTCCGAACCGATCTGGGGAGAAATACTGGATGTAAAAGCGTTTGATGTAGATGGTGATCGATACAAAGAAATTGTTTACACCTATCGTAAAGTCGATTCGCTGTATTTAAAAATTTACCAACCCTTTCAGGAAGGTCAGGTTTTATTACAACAGAAAATTCTGGTGGGGAAGCGCCGTTTTCCCAACCGGCCCTGGCAGGGGAGATTTGAGGTACAACATCTGGTGGATCTCAATCACGATGGGTTTAAAGACCTGGTGATGGTAATCTGTGGCGGTTACGATCGTTATCCTCGCGGGGTACTGGTGTACGATCTGCAAAATCGGCGGGAGCTGTGGCATTACTGGGTAGGGCCAATAATTAATAAGGTGCACGTTTATGATTTGAATGGCGATGGTCGTTATGAAATTTATCTGGATAACTGGTCGCCCGCCAACAGAGCCGAGGCAAATCAAACCGACGATTTTCACTCTTATCTTATTGTGTTAAGCGAAACGGGAAAGTTGCTATTCCAAAAGGAGCTGGGTGGAAAAAATTCTGCCACTCTGATCTATTTTCCCCGTTTTACTCCGGGAAAGGCGGCCGAACTGGTTACCCTGACCAAAACGTCCAATTTCGATCTTTCCACCGGTAACCGATTAATCAAGTGGCATTACCAAAACTTCCCCTACTTATTCCCTAAGGTGGAAAATACCCGCCTTATCTTTGGAGAAGCCATTGCCATTTTGAAGTACCAGCTTCTGCCCCACTTTTTTGTGAGTAACGGGGAAGGACAGCTTTGTGTTCTGGATTCCACCCTGAAACTGGTGAGTGTTTTTTCTTATCCGGAAAAATTATTGTGGTATTACGGACAGTTCGATCTCAACGGAGACGGCATCGAAGAGACGGTGTGCGGAACTCAGGAACACCACACCCTGATTTTGAATACTGACTTCAAAATGATTGCCAGGGGTGAGGAATTGAGACACGTTTTTTTAGTTAAAAGAGGGAGAACCAAACCACCCGCCCATGCTTTTTTTTATGCCAATGGGAATATTGAACTAGTGAAGCTTCAACGCCTTACAATTTTTGATTATTTGAAAGGGAAGCGTTACTTAAGGGTTTCGCTGTTGGTTCTGGGATTCATTATTGCTCTTGGAGCCCTGAAATTAGCCTACGGGGGAGATTGGAATTGGTACCGGGAGCAGTTAAAATTTCTGGCAGAGTCCTTTACCGCCACCATTTCGCTGGATCGCAAAGGGAGGATTAGCTGGATGAACTCCCGGGCCGAAGAGTTGTTCGGACGTAAATTCGAGGAAGTCAAAGGGAAACCTATAGAAGAATTACTGCAGGGTCGGTTTGCTCCCTTAAGAGAACAATTACGTAAACAATTAAGTAGCCGCCAGAATGCGCGCTGGCAAGTTCGTCTTTCCACAGAAGAGGCGGAGCATGTTTTTGAAATCCAGGTGCAATTTATTCTCTCCACCCTGCGGCGCCGGGAAGGCATCCTGGTATTATTTAATGATATTACTCCTTTAATCCATTCCCGTAAAACGGTTTCCTGGCTCATGGTGGCCCAGAAGATGGCCCACGAAATTAAGAATCCCCTTACCAGCATTCGACTGTCATTACAGCGTTTAAAATACGAGTATGAGAACAATCCGGAGCTGCAGAAAAAGATTGCCGAGTTCGTGGAGGGCGGCCTGGAGGAGGTGAATCGTTTGCGGCGGGTACTGGACGATTTCATGCGATTCTCCCGCATCCAGTCGCCCCGGATGAACCTGATTAATCTGAAAGAAATTATCGAAGAGGTGGTCCAACGCTATCGCCTGCATTTACCGGAAACCATTAATTTAAAAACTGAAATAAGTGACCCAAATTTAACCGTATTCGCGGACGAGTCCCAGATGGTTACCCTGTTTACAAATTTAATCGATAATGCCATCCAGGCGACCCAGGAACCTGGAGAAATTTTAATTAAACTTTTTGAGGCGGAACGTATTCAAGATGATCTGATCCACCCGCTGAAAAAAGAAATTGTGTTGGAGGTATCCGACACCGGACGCGGCATGGACGCTGATACCCGAAACAGGTTATTCGATCCCTTCTTCACCACACGGGAAGGAGGTTCCGGTCTGGGAATGAATATTGTGAAACGCATTGTGGAAGAGCATCAGGGGACCATTGAAGTGTTCAGCCGACCCGGACTGGGTACCCGCATTACCATATCGTTTCCACTCAATAACCGACAGGTGAAATCATGAATCATTCAGCCACTATTCTCATTGTGGATGATGAAGAACGGATTCGTAAGCTGCTTTCCAGTATTTTGAAAATGAAAGGGTACAATGCCATTGGTGCGGAAAACGGTGAAGAGGCGCTCCGCATCCTGGAAAACAAATCAGCGGATGCTGTTTTGTTGGACCTGATGCTGCCCGGTTTAAGCGGGATGGAAGTATTCGAGCGGATTCGGAAGCTCGATACCAATATTCCCGTTATTATGATTACCGCTTACGGATCAGTTCCGCTGGCGGTGGAAGCCCTTAAAAAGGGCGCCTACGATTTCATCGAAAAACCGCTGGATGCCGATAAAATTCTGGTGACCATCAAAAATGCCGTCGAACGTAGCCTGCTTACCCGGGAGAATCTCCAGCTCCGCCAGACTATCCTGGACCGTTTCAAAATGGTGGGAGTCAGTCCGGCCATGCGCAAGGTGTTCAAGCAGATCGACCTGTTAGCGGATAAAGATTGCACGGTGCTGATTACCGGGGAAACCGGTACCGGGAAGGATCTGGTGGCCCGTTGCCTGCACAACCTTAGTTCCCGCATCGCTAAACCGTTTGTGAAAATTAACTGTGCTGCGCTGCCGTCCGATCTGGTGGAAAACGAGCTGTTTGGACATGTCAAGGGTGCTTTCACCGGGGCGCTGCAGGACAAACCGGGGAAATTCGAGGTTGCCGATGGGGGGACCATCTTCCTGGACGAGGTGGGAGAGATTTCTCCGCAGGTGCAGGCTAAACTGCTGCAGGTGCTGGACGAAAAGACCTTCTCGCGGCTGGGGGAGGTGGCGGAGCGGCAGGTAAATGTTCGCGTCATTGCCGCCACCAACAAGGACCTGGAAAAAGAAGCGTTTCGGGAGGATTTATTCTACCGGCTGAATGCGGTGCGAATTCACATTCCGCCCCTGCGGGAGCGGCCGGAGGACATCCCGGAATTAATCCACTACTACCTCCCTTTGCTTTGTGAGGAACTGAGCGTCCCGGAACGAAAGGTCACCCCCGAAGCCATTCGCTTATTTCTGGAATATCCCTGGAAAGGCAACGTGCGCGAACTGAAGCAGAAACTACTGGAGATGCTCATCTACCACGATGGGGAAATACTCGATGCCGATTACGTGCAGCGCTGGCTGCCGCTGCCCTCCCGGGAAATTACCTCTACGGAGGAATCCTCCCTGCGGAAAGTTCTGCAGAAATACGAGCGGGAATACATCTACAAAGCCCTCCTGGCTCACAATTGGAACATTCCCGCCACCGCCAACTACCTGAAAATTGAGCGCACCAACCTGTACCGCAAAATGCGGAAGCTGGGAATTGAGAAGATGAAATAATACACCCTTTTATACCTTTCTCATATCTGTTGTAAAACGGATACAATCCCTCATTTTTTTGTAACATCCTTACCACAATTGAAATTCATCCCTACCGGAGGGTGAGTGCATATTCCTTAAAAAACAATTAGATAGGTCGTCTCTTTTAATCTGGTATTATTGTTGTAACAGTATTAAGAAAATCCACGGACCGGATTCAAATTAACATCGGATGGACCGTTCTTTGAAAAGGATAATCCAAGTAAAAAGTCACGAGAGGTTTCCTTTAATTAAAACCAGAGAGAAAAATCAGGGGAGGTTATCATGAAACAATTTTTTCTGATTATTTTCATTTTATTTGTCGTGTTTAGTTGCAGCCAGACGCCGGTGGAGGTGACTGGGCAGAACAATACCCAGGTTCCAACTGTTAATGCAGCCAAATCTGCTACGGTTCCAGAGGATGAAATTTTTCAGGACTATGATTATAATATTTATTTGAGGGAAGGAGATATTGCATATGTTTCGTCTTATGAAAACGGGTTACATATCTGGCTTAATGTGCGACGGGATGTGATTAATAATAATACTTGGCTTGATTATAGTATATACAGAAGTGGAGAGGGGACTTTAGAATCTGGGTGGGGATATATACCTAATGATGATTTTACAGGTGGTTACGAAAAAGGATGGTGTCGATTGAAAACAAATACAAGTGAAAGTGCGAATCCTAATTTCTATAGAAATAATGGTTCAGGCGGTATGATTGATATTTCATGGGAAATAAACAATGAATGGGAAAGGCAAGATGGAAGTTATTTAATTTATTCTAGAGAAGACTATAAATATGCTCGTAAAAGAAAAGGTTGGGATAAGTCTGCGAATGCTAGTGGAACTGCAATTGATTGGCAAATAGAAAAATATCCATATGGTTATATCGGTTGGTCTGAATATTCAAGGATTTATATTTGGATTTATTGAATGTAAAAGCAATTTTAGAACCTCTCGTGGCTTTTACCCTTTTCCGTTCAATTAAAATTGTACGCCTTTCTTTATAAAAAATTTTATCTACTTTTTTATAATATTTTCAACAAAATCATTTACCTTTTGAGACTCTCCGTTTATTTTGTTAAATTCTTCACGCAGTGTGTAACGGTGAAGAGAAAAGGAGAGTCGCATGAATCCCATAGAGAAAAAGAAGCAGCAGTGGGAAACCACCACCCTGAAGAAGGTGCTGGAACGTTTCCCGGAACGGAAGGATTTTCGTACCGACTCCGATATCCAGATTGAACGGATTTACCTGCCGGACGAGAAGTTCGACTACCTGCAGCAGCTCGGTTTTCCCGGGGAGTACCCTTTTACCCGGGGAGTGCAGCCTACCATGTACCGGGGACGCTTCTGGACGATGCGCCAGTACGCTGGTTTCGCTACCGCAGAGGAGTCCAATCGGCGCTATCGCTATCTGCTGGAGAGCGGTTCCACCGGACTGTCCGTAGCCTTCGATCTGCCCACCCAGATCGGCTACGACTCCGACGATCCCATGGCGGAAGGGGAGGTTGGTAAGGTGGGGGTGGCGATTGACTCCCTGCAGGACATGGAAATCCTGTTCGATCAGATTCCGCTGGACAAAGTGTCCACCTCCATGACCATCAACGCCACGGCCAGTATTCTGCTGGCCATGTACGTGGCGATTGCCAAGAAGCAGGGGGCGGATTTGTCCCGCCTTTCCGGCACCATTCAGAACGACATTCTGAAGGAATACATTGCCCGGGGCACCTACATCTTTCCGCCGGAGCCATCCATGCGCATCATTACGGACATTTTTAAGTATTGCAATGAGAATTTGCCCCGCTGGAACACCATTTCCAT
>JAJRXE010000001.1 GCA_024276455.1 Calditrichota bacterium | reverse complement strand
TGATTTATCATTAAATAAATAAAAAAATCCAGATTGTTTAGCTCGTAGAGTTCCTTGTCCCAGCTCTCTACAAACTCCCGGACAGAAATAAAAGTTTTTTGAAAACGCTCTGACAAACTTCTTTACCTCATTAAATTCAAAATCAATTTAATACCTGCGGAATAGGTAGTCAATAAAAATTTAGTTCGCGCGGTAAAGAGCGGTTGGATGGAGCGGATGAAAAGAGGCGGCCCGGAAGGGAGCCAGGGGGACCCTCTTCCGGGCAAACAGAGGACGGAGCGGTTTACTTTCCGTAGCGGATTTTGAGTTTTTCGAGCATGTCCTGGCTCATACGGTCCAGATCGAAATCCGGTTGCCAGCCCCAGTCGCGCCGGGCGAAATCGTCGTTGAGAGAATGGGGCCACGATTCGGCAATTTGCTGCCGGTAATCCGGTTGGTATTCCACCGAAAAATTGGGGTAAAATTTGCGAATGGCGGCAACAATCTGCGCCGGGGTGAGGCTCAGGGCATTGACGTTGTACACCCGGCGGCTCAGGGCCTCGGCGGGTGCCTCCGCCAACTGCAGAATTGCTTTTATGGCGTCCGGCATGTACATGAACGGCAGGGGAGTATCTTTATCAATGTAACACACATAAGGCTTTTGCAAAACCGCATGAACGTAAAGGTCCACCGCGTAATCGGTAGTACCGCCTCCGGGAGCTGTTTCGCTGCTAATGATGCCCGGATAACGCAGGGAGCGTCCATCGACCCCGTACTTCAAGAAATAGTATTGAAGGAGCTTTTCCCCGGCTACTTTGGTTACCCCGTACATGGTGGTCGGGTTGAGGGGAGTATCGTCCGGGGTGCCATCCTTGGGAGCGTCCGGTCCAAAAGCAGCAATGGAACTGGGGGTGATGACCTTATTTACCCCCAGCAACCGGGCGGTTTCTAATACATTGATTAGTCCTTGCATGTTAACCTGGTAAGCCCACTGAGGATTCTTTTCGCCCACAGCGGAAAGAATGGCTGCCATGTGAAAAATGGTGTCGATTTCCTCCTCTGCCACCATCTTTTTTAGTTCGGCTGAATCCAGTACGTCCAGATAGTGAAATGTAACCCGGTTCTTGAATATCTCGCAGGGCCGCTTAATGTCGCTGGCAACAACCTGATCCGAACCGTGAAGCTCAATCAGTTTTATGACTAACTCGCTTCCTATCTGCCCGCAGGCGCCTGTTACCAGTATTTTTCCCATATTTCACCTTTCGTTAATATGTTAGTCCCTGTCCTGTCGTTGAAAGCTAATAAAATTAGCCTGTTTTTTTCAATAAATTCTTAAAAAATATTGAATCGCCCCGCATAGAAGCTAAACCGTCTCAAAGATTGAACGAATATAGTACATGTAAGTTATTTTTCAACCACAATGTTCAACCGCTGTTTGGAGTTGGGAAAAGGTACCATGCTGAAGTTGGAGAGGGGAAAAAATCGGCGAATGGAATGCAATAATTTTTAACAGTAGTAGCGAAGCTAACTGTAGCAAAAAAAAGTATTTAATCGTTTCGGGGGCAAAATATTATTTGCATTAAACGGATTTTTATCCTATAATTTGAGAGCAAAAACCGTAATCGGAGAGGGGGTTATGCGAAACATTCTTTTAGACGAAAGTGGTTATTTAGAACGGGTCGCGAAGGAATCCGGCCGAAGCCGACGTTTCTTTCTGGGATGGTTTAAAAAGAAAAAGGAAGTCCCCAAAGTCCGGCCGGGCGCTTTGCTACCAGAGGAAGTGAAGAAGCAGATTCAGGAGATTGGAGTCGGCAAACAGGTCCAGATTATTCGAATTGGTTTCGATGGGTCCATCGACGATATGCCGATTATCATTGAATTAATCGACATAGATGATGAAGGGTTTACCGGCCGGGTGGTAAACCCGGAACGGCAGATGATTGAAAGTGCCACCAAAAGCGTTGTTTATGCCAAACACGGAGGGGGGATTATTTCCTTCCGTTACGACGATGGTGATATTAAAGAAATTTTGCTGTCACAGGACGAACTGATTTTAGAGGAAGAGCGCAATGTCGATTCGCTGAAGGAAATCTTGACCGCCCTGGATGTGGGGGATCAGGTTCTGGTGGCGTATTACGACCCCATGGAAAAGGCGACTTTGAATGCCGAAGGTACCATCCTGGAGAAACAGAGCGAAAAGAGTTTTAAAATCTCCATCGAAAAAATTAATCATATTGAATTGGAAAAGAAAGTCACCAAACAGTTCGATGTGGAAAAGGATCTGGTAATTGACATCGAATTAATTTAAGTCTTTTGAGAAATTCTCGAAAAGGAACCGGAAATTCCTCCCTTTGAATAGAAAGATTGCGAAGAAACCGCCGGGTGGCACGCAGAGTTAGCGCTTGTAAATGTATGCCAAATCAGGTTTGTACAGACCGATTTTAATCCCGTAGTTGCATTCCCGCCAAACTACCGGTATATTCCGGGCGCAAAAAATGGAATCTCAATGAAATTTGAGTTAACAGCACAGGATTCGCGCAGCGCTGCTCGCGCCGGAGTTTTAACAACCGATCACGGAGCGATTGAAACTCCTATTTTCATGCCGGTTGGCACGATTGGAACAGTGAAGACCCTGAGTCCCCACGATTTAAGAGAAAACGGGGTGCAAATTATTCTGGGGAATACCTATCATCTGTATTTGAAACCCGGATTGGACATCCTGCGTCAGGCGGGGGGCTTGCATCGGTTTAATAGCTGGAATGGTCCCATTTTAACCGACAGTGGGGGCTTCCAGGTGTACAGTCTGGATGAATTGCGCAAGATTTACTCCCGGGGGGTGGAATTCCGGTCTCACTGGGACGGGAGCAAGCATTTTTTCACTCCGGAGAAAGTGGTGGACATTCAACGGGTCATCGGCTCGGACATCATGATGGTGCTGGATCAGTGCATTGCGAATCCCAGCGACTTTGAAACCGCTCAGGCCGCCAACGAGTTGACCATTGCCTGGGCGCAGCGTTCCCGGGAACGTTTCTTGCAAACCAACCCCCTTTACGGGTTTCAGCAATTTCAGTTTGGAATTGTTCAGGGCGGTATTTACCCGGAGATTCGGCGCGAAAGCGTGCAGGCATTGTTTAATATCGGTTTCGAGGGCTACGCCATTGGCGGTCTGGCGGTGGGAGAAGGCCAGGAGGAGCGCAATCGCATCACTTCTTTCTGCACGGAGCTGCTTCCGGAAGATCGGCCGCGCTACCTGATGGGAGTGGGTACTCCCCTGGACATTCTGGATGGGATTGAACGCGGGGTGGATATGTTCGACTGCGTGATGCCCCCCCGCAACGCCCGTAACGGGACGGTTTTTACCTCCCGGGGGAAATTGGTGATTCGCAACAGTCTTTACAAAGAAGATTTTCGTCCCCTGGAAGAAGGATGTACCTGTTACGCCTGTCAGAATTTCTCCCGGGCTTACATCCGCCATCTTTTTAATGTCAACGAGGTGCTGGGGCTGCGCCTGGCTACCCTGCACAATGTTCATTTTTACCTGAAACTGGTGCGCCAGGCGCGTCAGGCCATCCTTGCGGGACGGTACCTTGACTGGAAAAATAATTTTGTTAGTCATTACCTGCAAAAAGAAGAAAACGAATAATCCCGTTGATAAACGGACCTTTCCTCATTAAATTTGAAATTGTTTTAACATAAAAGAAGGAGACAAACGTGGTTGAAACATTATTTGCATCAGCAGGCAATGCCGGTGGTTCGGCCGGGGGCGGTAGTCTTTTAATGAATATGCTTCCCTTTATTTTAATTATTGCCATCATGTATTTGTTGATTCTACGTCCCCAGGCAAAAAAGCAAAAAGAGCGTCAAAAGATGCTTGATTCGATTAATAAGGGCGACACGGTAGTCACCGTGGGCGGCATTCACGGCAAGGTGGTGGGATTTAAGGATGATGAAAAGGTGCTGATTCTGAAAGTGGACGACAATGTGAAACTGAATGTCGATCGCACCGCCATTGCCAGTATCCTGAAGTCCTCTTAGTGCATCTAATATAGAGAACTAAAGAAAGAGGAACATCCGTTCGATCCTGTAGTAAATAGGATCACGAAGATTGGAAGGTTTTGAGAATGGCAGTTTTACCGATCATAAAAATTGGGCATCCCACCCTGCGGAAGGTGGCGGAGCCGGTGGCCGCGTTTGACCAGGAATTGCGCGAGCTGGCGGAAAACATGATTGAGACCATGCGGGTGAACGAAGGAATTGGTCTGGCGGCTCCACAGGTAAACGTCTCGCAACGCCTGTTTGTGATTGATCTGAACCTCATCGACGAGGAATTGGAAGCGAAAGCCTACGTCAATCCGGAAATCCTGGCATCCTCCGGCTCGGAAAAATTCGAGGAAGGGTGCCTAAGCATCCCGGGAATCCGGGCGGATGTGGTGCGTCCGACCCATATTAAAGTACGGTACCAGACCCTGGAAGGCGAGACGGTCGAGGAGGAAATGGAAGGCTTATTAAGCCGGGTGTTTCAACACGAATACGATCATTTGGAGGGCATTCTGTTTGTGGATCTGATCTCGCCTTTGCAGAAAAAGTTGTTGGGCACCAAGCTACAGGAGCTTGAGGGGGCGTATTCGATACGGTGAGCGGACTAAAGGTCGTCTTCATGGGTACACCGGATTTTGCCGTACCGGCGCTGGAAAGGCTGCTGGCGTCCCGGCACCGGGTGGTGGGCGTGGTGACCCAGCCGGACAAACCCCGCGGCCGCGGCCTGAAGCTAATTCCTCCGCCGGTTAAACAAATTGCCCTACAGCACGGTATTTCCCCTATTCTTCAACCGGAAAAATTAAAGAATCCCGATTTTATTAACCAGTTAAAAGAGCTATCTGCCGACATCTTTGTGGTGGTGGCCTTTCGGATTTTACCGGAAGCAGTGTTTACATTACCACCATTAGGGACCATCAACATTCATCCCTCTCTTTTGCCCAAATATCGCGGCGCTGCCCCGCTGCACTGGACCATTATTAATGGCGAGAAAATCACCGGGGTGACCATCATCCGCATTCAGCGGGAAGTGGATGCCGGAAACATTCTACTGCAGCGGGAAGTGCCGGTCTTACCGGACGAAACGGTTGGTAGCCTGCACGACCGTCTGGCAAAGATTGGGGCAGAAATGCTGTTGGAGACCCTGGATCGATTGGAAAAAGGGGGCCTCCAGCCGGTGCCCCAGCGGGACGAAGAAGCCACCCCGGCACCTAAAATCACCAAAGAAATGTGTCACCTTTCCTTTAACCAACCGGCCGAGAAGGTAAAAAATTGGATTCACGGACTCTCGCCCTTTCCCGGGGCGTACGCCTTTTACCAGGACAAAATGGTTAAACTTTACCGGGCAAGGGTGGAAGATCCGGGATACCGGGGGCAACCTCCCGGCACCATTGTGGAAGCCCGGGGCAACCGCCTGTGGGTGGCCTGCAACCCCGGATTGTTGGGCATTCTGGAATTGCAATTGGCGGGTAAGAAACGGCTCCGGGTGGAAGAGCTGTTACGAGGGTTTTCCTTTCGGGTGGGTGACCGGTTACAGTAGCGGGGCCGGTGTGATTGACCGTTTTACCTCCGAATTTTTCCGAAGGGGCCACAAAAAAGTGTTTTCGCCCTCGAAAAACACGCCTGGCTGGCGCAGCCGAACAGGGAGAACACGAAAAGTGGAGACAACGGATAAATTAGCGTTCCGTCAGGGACGCGGTGAAAATAGCCCCGAATGAAATCCGGGGAATCGAGGAATGAATCCAATCCATTTGAAGTCCCTTCGGGGACGACAGAAGATAATTGCGCTGGCGTGAAGCCGGCCTATCGGAAAAAATCCGGGAGGATTTTTCAATAACGTCTAGGAACGAACAAATGTCCAATGACCACCCGGCTGTAGACAACACGGCTTTCGCCGCGTTGATCGACGGAGCCAAAGCTCCATCGTCTACAAAACCGTTTTCTCCCTTGTAAGATGTTGCCCAAATATCAACCTCCCGCAAAAGGAAGGTAGTAAATTTAGCCCCGGATGCAATCCGGGAAAAGGAAGGAACAATCCGACCCAGTAGAGTCCCGCAGGGACGGCAGGAAAAAACACGCCGGCGTAATGCCGGCGTCTACCTGGAAAAATCCAGGAAGATTTTTCAATGACGGCCAGGGAAGGGCAAATGACCACTCAACCAGTGACCAAAAATCAGGGACGATTTTCACGAGCCGGCGGCTACCTTTTCAAAGCACGATCTTATTTGTAAATAATCAAGGTAATTTTTTTCAATGACGTTCAGGGACGAACAAATAACCATTAACCCAAATTGCTTGCAGCTACTTTAAATGTTAAACCGTAAAAAGGCCCCAATACCCTGATGTTCCTTTAATTTACTCCCTGACGGAACCTGAAAAAAATCCCCGTTGAAGTTGACAGTGTTCTCCACAATTTCGTCAAACAGGTCGTCCATTTCCTCGGTTTTGGCACCGCAAATCGGACAGGTTTCTTCGGACAGGGTTAAAAATCCGCAGGAGAAACATTCCCGACCCGGGAGTACGGTATCTTCCTCAATCAGCAGCAGCCGAATGGCTCCGGTGTTGGCCGCCTGCAACACTTTTTCCAGACCCAACACCGCCCGGTTATTTTTAGCGGCATCGGTCATCAACTGTTCAATCAACTCGTTCAATTTCTTCCGGTTCAATTCTTCTTCGGTTTCCTGAACAACCTGTTTGATCTTATTTACTTCCCAGGCATGCGGTGTGGTGTCCACCCGTTTTACTACCCGGTTCAAAATGTAGGAATGCAAGTGCTGTTCGAATTCCGGCAGGTATTCCGCCTGTCCGCCCAGAATGAAGTAGTCGAATTGCCGGGCAGCGTGCAGGTTAAAAAGTAACTGCGCCACCCGTTTAAAATGCTGGTGGGCGTGGTAATCGATATGGCGCATGACCCGTTTTTCTTCCAGACCGTACCAGCCAGCCAGACGCACTTTACTCGGTACATCGGCAGACATTAACTCACTGATGTCTTGCAACTCTCCCAGGTAGTATTCGAAAATTTGAGCCTTTTTGCGGTCCACAATGGCAAAACAAAACCGGTGGTATTGATTTAGGATCGCCAACAGCGGACGGACATACGGGTCCGGATCGATGATTAAGGCGTTTTTTACTTTCTGAGGCAGTTTAAAAACCTGCCAGAATTGCCCTCCTTGAGCGGAAAAAATGGCCAGCCCTCGTTGATTCCCTTCAACGGTCAGGGCTTCTACGAAATTAAGAATTTTCTCAAAGTCGCTTTTCAGGGCTTCTTTTTGAGCATGGCTCAGGGCGCTTTTTTCGATTTCTTCCCGACGAAGTTTAATCAAATCCTTCGTGACGGTCCGAATCTGCTCAAGCGTTAAATTGCGCAGGTCGGTATTCAGGTAAAAACTGGCCACAGGAAAATCCGTGCGTCGGTAATTCAGCAACTCGTCGATCTGCCGAAAGGTCACCATGGTGCCTCCTCCTTTGTTTTCCCTTACCCTCTGTTTTTCAATAAATTAGATGCTGTTAAACGGACAAAAGTTCCAGGTGAATTGAATTTATTTCTTCATCTCTTCGCGGTAAAATCCCCTGGTTGGGAACCGGGTAAACTGTTTTTTGATAAGGGAACTGTAAAAAGAGATTTAGAAAAAAACGAACTTGTTTTTATATTATGCGGCGATGAGGTGCTAAAAGAGAATGTGGGGAATTCGGGTGACGGAATTAAGTGAAAAGAAAAGATTTTACGAGGAGGGACTGCGCTTTCAATGTCAGGGGTGTGGAATGTGTTGCCGTTTACCCCGGGGATATGTGGAAGTCAGTGTAGCCGAAGCCTCGCGGCTGGCGGATTTTCTCTCCCTGAGTTATGAGCGGTTCCTGGAAGAATACTGCCAGGTTCAGGCGGGGCAAATCCGTTTACGCGAAAACGAGGACAAAAGTTGTGTCTTTTTGCAGGAAAACCGTTGTGCCGTGTACCCGGCACGCCCGGTGCAATGCGAGACGTTTCCCTTCTGGCCGGAAAATCTGAAATCCCACTATCGCTGGAAAATGCTGAAGCTCTTTTGTCCCGGCATCGACCGGGGGCGTCTTTACCGTCGGGAGGAGATTATAAAGATTGAATCGCAGATGAAATTCCTTGACGAAGAAAGAACCGGTGAGGAAGCGAAGAAATAATATTTGTCGGTTTACAGATAAATTGATCTTTGCCTAATAAACTGAGGTTAGAGAAATGTTGGAAAAATTATTTCATTTGCAAGAGAACGGTACCAATGTGAAAACCGAAATTATTGCCGGCATTACCACCTTTATGACCATGGCTTACATTATTTTTGTGAATCCCTCCATTCTTTCCAAAACGGGGATGGATTTCGGTGCAGTCATGGTGGCGACCATTATCGGGTCCAGTGTGGCGACTCTGGTAATGGGGCTGTGGGCGAATTACCCTTTTGCATTGGCGCCAGGTATGGGGTTGAATGCCTATTTTACCTACTCAGTGTGTTTGGGAATGGGGTACAGCTGGCAGGTGGCACTGGGGGCCGTGTTTATTTCCGGCGTCCTGTTCCTGTTGCTGACTTTTTTAAAAATTCGGCAATTGATTGTGGATGCCATTCCCAACGTGATTAAAATTTCCACCGCAGCAGGAATTGGATTGTTCATTGCCTTCATTGGCATGGAGAACGCCGGCATTGTGGTGAAGCATCCGGCAACCCTGGTTACGCTGGGGGATTTGACTCACCCGAACAGCTACCTGACTTTGTTAGGGGTGGTGATTATTGCCGTGTTGATGCATTATCGCGTGAAGGGCGCCATCTTGTTTGGCATTCTGGCCAACTGGTTTATTGGCCTGGTTCTGGGACACATCGAATACCGGGGACTTTTCAGTTTGCCGCCCGATCCCACCCCAACCTTTTTACAATTAGACATTCAGGGAGCCCTGGATGCCGGTTTCCTGGCCATCATTTTTGCCTTTTTCTTTGTGGACTTTTTTGACACCACCGGGACGCTGGTGGGGGTGGCGGAGCAGGGTGGATTTATTAAAGAGAACGGGGAATTCCCCCGGGTGGAACGGGCTCTCACCAGCGATGCTCTCGGCACCGTGGTGGGCGCCCTGATGGGGACTTCCACGGTGACCACTTACATCGAGAGTGCCTCCGGGGTGGCAGAGGGAGGTCGCACCGGACTCACGGCGGTAACCGTAGCGTTTCTGTTTCTGCTGGCGTTGTTTATTCATCCGCTGGCGGAATCCATTCCGGTGTTTGCCACCGCCCCGGCCCTCATCATTGTGGGGTCGCTGATGTTACAGCAAATTGCCAAAATTGACTGGAACGATCCCTCGGAAGTCATTCCCGGATTTCTGGTAATTACCATCATGCCGCTGACTTACAGCATCGCCAACGGCATTGCAGCCGGATTTGTGTTTTATCCCATTATTGCCGGTTTGACCGGACAGTTCCGCCGGGTACACTGGTTGGCCTGGGTACTGTGTGTATTGTTCATCGTACGGTTTATTTTTCTGGCAACTTAACATTCAGGAGGAATAATGAAGTTGTTTCGTTCGCTTTCCCTGCTGTTTGCTCTGCTTCCCTTCTCCTTGTTGAAAGCGCAGGAGGTGAAGGATCTAAACCTGCAATTCCACTGGGATTTTCAGCGCGATTTCCTGACCGTAACGCAGGAATTTTACGGTACCGACAAATTGGGATTTACGTTCTTTTTCATGGATTTAAATTTTGACCATTACCGCGGAGGGGAATTCCGTAAACAAGACGGAGTAACCGATTTTTACTTTGAGTTCATGCGTTACTTCAAAATTGCTTCGGTGAAGCGATGGGACCTCAATTTTACCATTCAGTACGACGACGGAACCGCCCCCATTGCCCGCTGGTGGCTGGCCGGTCTCAATCTCAGCAATATTGTTCTGGGGCCTTTTAATCTTTCCACCGAATTTCTCCTGAAACAGGAGTACAAGCTGAAAGTAAATTGGCAGTACACCCTGGTGTGGTACGCCGAGTTTTTCGGCGGTAAGCTCATTTTCAATGGTTTTCTGGATTACTGGATGAATGATATTGACAATCCCACCTGGCCAAAGTTTGACCCCGAGTTTGCCCGCACCAAATATTCCCTGCAAACGGAACCCCAGATTGGCTGGCGGTTTTCGCCGCACTGGAAAATTGGCAGCGAGGTGGAAATCAGCAGGGGATTCCTGGGGTCGGTGTCCGGACGACTGATGCAGGAGGAGAACTACCGCTACGACAAGTGGTACGTTCTGCCCACCGTATTTCTGCAGTACAATTTTTGAGATTGGAAATTGTTTTTAATTTGTATTTTGTTATTTGGAATTTAAAAAAACTGATGATTTCAGAATATCCGACAATTCACGGTGTCCTTCTGGCGGCTGGATTTTCCCGTCGGATGGGAAAATTCAAGCCGCTGCTCCTTTACCAGGGGAAACCGTTTGTGGTGCAGGCATTGACCAAGATGCTGAGCGTCTGTCGCCAGGTGGTGGTGGTGACCGGGCACCGCAGCGAGGAAGTGGTCGCCACGCTGGACGCCTATTTCCGTTCGCAGGAAACGGAAGATGACCAGGCGACGGTAGAGTTCACCTCTTACCTTTCCCGGGTGCGTTTTGCTCACAATCCCGATTTTGCTCTCGGCATGTTCGCTTCTCTGCAAACCGGGCTGCGCCGTTTGCCGGAAGGAGACTGGGTGCTCTACCATTTTGTGGATCAACCCCACTTGCCGGAAGATTTTTACCGGCAATTGGTGGCTCAAATTGACGCGGATTACCAGTGGATTCAACCTGCTTTTGGCGGTCGCCGCGGACACCCTTTGCTGTTGCATCAAAATCTCATTCGCCGTATATTGGAATTAACACCGTACGATTCCTTGCAAACAATCGATCGCAACCGTACGGTGCGCAAGAAAATATGGGAGTGCCCCTTTCCCCAGGTGCGGCAGGATTTCGACGAACCGGACGACCTTATTTCCTGGTCATAGGATTGACTCACAAAGCCGCGAGATTGTCAAAATACTTATAATTCTAAAAATTGGTTTTTTAAATAAAAAGATTCGACTCGTAATTTTTTAAAAATTTTCTCTTTAAAAATCTTCGTGCCTTTGTGTTTCTGTGAGTGGCAAAACGGTAATTTTCTTACAGCAACCAAACACGTGAGCGTTTTATGAGCATTTACGAAGAAATTGCCCGATTGGAGAAGGAAAACCGTCCTTTTGTGGTGGCCACCGTGGTGGAGCAGAAAGGGTCAGTTCCCGGCAAGGTGGGATTTAAAATTGTGGTGAGTGAGGACGGTGGGACGACCGGCACCGTGGGCGGTGGCGCTATCGAACAGGAAGTCATTCGGGAGGCGCTGCAGCGGCTGCGGGAGAACCGCAGCGGGATGCAGGAGTACCTGCTCAGCAAAAACAAAACCGAAGCGCCGGGAGATGCCCGGGTGGTGCCCATGATGTGCAACGGTAAAGTGTGGGTGTATTACGAGGTACACGGAGCGCTTCCCACCGTGTACGTGTTTGGAGGCGGGCACGTGGGACAGGCGCTGCTCTATTTTCTGAAGCCGCTGGGCTACCACCGGGTGCTGATCGACAATCGGGAAGAATTCGCCACCCCGGAGAAAAATCCCCATGCCTCGGAATGGATTTACCGCGATTACGAAGAATACGCCCGCAGTTTTCGGCCAGCCCCGGGTTCCTTTGCGGTGATTCTCACCCACGGGCACGTGCACGATCACGCCATTGCCCGGGCTCTGTTCGAGCGGCAACTGGATTTGTCCTACGTGGGGGTGATTGCGTCCCGCAATAAAGCGGCGAATCTGCGTAAACAGTTGCGGGAGGAATTGGGTCCGGAGACCGATCTTTCCCGGCTGCATTCGCCGATCGGTCTGAAAATCGGAGGCAGCACCGCAGCCGAGATCGCCCTCAGCATTGCCGCCGAAATCCAGGCGGTGCGCTACGGAGTCCTGGAAACTTCTTGATCCTCCTTCGTACGAAAAGAACCCAATAAAATTCGGGAAGTGCATCAAAAAGAAACCTTGTTCTGTAAAAAAATACGATTGTTAAAGAAAAATATTTTACCAGATTACAAAATATGAAAGGAGATGTTCATGGCCGCTGTGAAGATCAGGGGATTAGGAGTGGCGGGAGTGCTTTTATTTTTCCTGTTGCTTGGCGGTTGGAGCAGTGCCCACGCTCAAAAAGGGATTGATTTTTCGGAATCGTATTACCAGGCGCTGAAATATCGCCCCATCGGACCGTTTCGGGGCGGCCGCTCGGCCGCGGTTGCCGGGGTGCCCGGAAAACCGATGCGTTACTATTTCGGTGCCACCGGCGGTGGTGTGTGGAAAACCACCGACGGAGGGCAGACCTGGGAGAATATTTCCGACGGATTTTTTGGCGGGTCCATTGGAGCCATTGCAGTAAGCGAGTGGGATCCCAATGTGATTTACGTGGGCGGCGGCGAAGTGACCGTGCGGGGCAATGTCTCCCACGGTTACGGCGTCTGGAAGTCCACCGATGCCGGCAAGACCTGGAAACAAATTGGCCTGCGCGATTCCCGCCACATCCCGCGCATCCGGATTCACCCCCGCAATCCCGATCTGGTGTATGCGGCTGTGTTGGGACATCTGTTTGGACCCCATGAGCAACGGGGCGTGTATCGCAGCAAGGACGGTGGGAAGACCTGGGAGCGGATTCTTTATGTGAACGAAAACGTGGGCGCGGTGGATTT
>JAJRXE010000132.1 GCA_024276455.1 Calditrichota bacterium | reverse complement strand
TTAAAAACCTGGATGCGGTAACGGCGATTAATGATGAGGACCCGTTGCGCATTCTGCGGCTTTTTAACGAACCGGCCGGACAGGAATGGCTGCTGAAACAAGGGATTGCGGAAGAAACAATTAACCGCCTCCCCTGGTTGGGTATTTCCTCGATTGCCAATCTGCTCAGCGCCATTAAGCTGGCCAAATATTTCGAACTCACTGAAAAGGATGTGATTTTCACCGTATTCACGGACTCTGTGGATATGTATTATTCCCGTCTGCAGGAGATGAACAGGCAATACGGTCCGTACTCCTCCCGCCAGGCGGAAATTGATTGGCACAGCATTGTCGAAGGTCAAACCATCGATTATTTCAAGGAACTGTCTTACTACGACAAAAAGGCCATTCACAATCTGAAATATTTTACCTGGGTGGAACAGCAGGGCAAAGAGGTGCAGGAATTGAATGCCCAGTGGTACGACGAGAATTACTGGAAAGAACGTTTTGGGGTGGTGGAAACCTGGGATACGTTAATTGAGGAGTTCAATCGCAAGGTTGGGATTACTTTGTAATGTTAAAACGTGGTTCTTTTATTCCATTTTCGGTGAGAGGCCATGCAAAAAGGGAAAAAAGTTTTTACTAATGTACTGATCAGTGTGGGAGGTAACCGCCTGCAATTGGCGGAGGTTTTCTTCGGGGAAACGATTGAACGGATTGAATATCGCTTGTCCGAGCCGGTAGAATGGGAAAAACTGGTGAGCAGAGATCAGTGGAAGAAATTCCAGCAACAGGTTTCGCACGTGCAAACACCGGCAGAATACCAGGCAGTGGACGGCCATTTCCTGTTGTTAATTCCCGGTGGCATCGATCCCCATGTCCATTTTGACACCCCGGGATTTGAATTCCGGGAAGATTTTGAACATGCCTCTACGGCAGCGGCTTTCGGCGGAGTTACCACGATTATCGACATGCCCTGTACGTCGCTGCCGCCGGTGACAAACCGGCAGAATTTTTCCACCAAACTTGAAGCGGTCCGAAATCGCAGTGTCATTGATTTTGCTTTTTGGGGCGGAGTATCGGGCACGGATTTCGGCAATGGAGCGCTTCTGCATCGGCAAATTCGGGAACTGGCTGAAGGTGGCGTGGCAGGATTTAAAGCGTACTTTGTCTCCGGGATGGAGTCGTTTACCGACTTAACGGTGGCACAGATGGAACAGGCGGCTCGCTGGATTGGAGAGACCGGCCTTCCCCTGGCGGTTCACGCCGAGGAAAAAAGCCTGGTGCGCACCCGCGAAGAACAGGCCCGGCAGATCGGAGACACCACCTGGCAGGCCTACTGCCAGAGCCGGGACGTACTGGCAGAAGCCGTTGCAGTCGCCCAGTTGATCGAAATCGCCCGCCAAACCGCAACCCCCATTCATGTGGTGCACCTGAGCAGTCAACGAGCACTAACACTTCTTCGCCGGGCCCGGGAGGAAGGAATTCCTATTACGGCGGAAACCTGTCCGCATTACCTTTTCTTCACTCAGCAGAATTTTGAGAATCCTGCCATCCGCAATTTTTTGAAAACGGCGCCCCCGGTAAAGTTCGAAGCCGATCGGGAAGCGCTGTGGCAGGGTTTGCAAGACGGTACTCTGGAATTTGTCACCACTGACCACGCCGGCTGTAATCCGGAGGAGGAAAAAACATCCGACGACTTCTGGGACGTTTACGGCGGCATTCCCGGGGTGGAACACCGGGTGCCTTTTCTTTTCAGCGAAGGTTTTTGGAAAGGACGTCTGAGTCTGGAACGAACGATTCAACTGCTTTCTGAAAATCCAGCCGTTTTTTTCGGTTTGAATCACCGGAAGGGACGCCTGTCTCCCGGACGGGACGCGGATTTTGCTCTGTTGAACCTGTGGGAAAGCCAGACAATTCGCGCGGCGGAGATGCACAGCAAGGGACGCTACACGCCCTTTGAGGGCGTTTCGTTAAACGCTGTGGTGGAACAAAGCTGGGTGCGGGGACGATTGGTAGCCCAACGGGGAAATGAAACAGCCGCCGTTGAGCCGGGCTACGGGCAGTTTGTGAGACGAGGTACGGGGTGAGGAAGGCCGTTAACGGCCTTACAGCGGAAGGGCCTTAAGGCCCTTACAGCAAAAGGCCCTTAAGGGCCTTTGAAAACAGAGGAGATGAATCATGAAAACGCCCAATTCACGAATTTATCTCCATTACATCTGGCCAACCCGAAAACAGCAGAAAATATTGACCGGAAGGGTAATTGAATATTTAAAACGTCATATTCGGGAGAATGCTATTCGCAATCAACTGCTGGTTCTGGAAGTCAATGGGGTAACCGACCACTTTCATCTATTTGTGGAAATTCCCCCTTCCAAATCGGCCGCCGAAATCATTAATCTGATTAAGGGAGAATCTTCTCACTGGATCAACAGCAACGATTTTTTTTCTCAGAAATTTTCCTGGGAAAATGAATACCATGTCTTTTCAGTTAGTGAATCGGTGAAAGAGAAAACCATTCTGTACATTCGTGACCAGCTGTTGATTCATCAGAAGATGAGCTATCAGGAAGAAATGAAAGCTCTTTACCAGAGACACGGATTGGTGTACGAACCTAAAGGCCTTTAAGGCCTTTTCAGAGGAAGGCCGTTAACGGCCTTCCCCACAACCCAAAAAACGAGGTAATAGACCGATGTCCTTAACCATCAGCAACGCCTGGATTTGCCAGTACAAAGAAACAACCATACAACCCGTTTTTGGCGACCTAACCATCGAAAAAGGAAAAATAGTGCGCCTGGAACCGCAGGACTTTAAACAATTCATTCAAAACAAATTGAGCCGGAAGAACTCCTCTCCGAAAAACTTTGATGCGGCAGGACGTTTAATTACCGTACCCCAGGTAAACTTTCACGACCATCTTTATTCACGTCTGGCCAAAGGATTACCGATTCAGGGACCAATGGACAATTTCGTGCACATTCTGGAAACCCTCTGGTGGAAACTGGATTTAACGCTCGATCTGGAAATGGTGGAAGCTTGCGCGCGATTGGGTGCCCTTGAATCCATCCGTCATGGGGTAACTTACCTGTTCGATCACCATGCCTCTCCGTCGGTGACCAGCGGAAGCCTGGCGACCATCGGGAATGTCCTGCAGCAATACAGGTTGCGCAGCGTATTATGTTTCGAAACCTCCGACCGCAATGGTAGCGAAAAAGCCCGGGAGGCCCTGCGGGAAAATCGTGACTTTGTGGAAAAACACAGTAACGATAATCTGAAAGGAATGCTGGGACTGCACGCGCCCTTCACCCTAAAAGATGAAACCCTGCGTCAAGCGGCGGAAATTCAACGCGAGCTGGGGCTGGGTATTCACATTCACATCGCCGAGGATGCGTACGATGTGGAATTCAGCCTGCGGGAATTCGGCATTCCGCCGGCGCAGCGTCTGGAAAAATTCGATCTGCTAAACAATCGCAGTATTTTAGTGCACGGCGTACATTTGCGCGACCTGGACTACCAGATCATGGATCAACACGGAGTTGCACTGGCTTACAATCCGGATTCCAACCTGAACAATGCAGTGGGGATTCCTCGATTTATCCGAGTTCCCTGGAACATTCCTGTTCTGGCAGGCACGGACGGAATGCACGCGAACATTTCCCGTTCCCTCAAGCAACTCTTCCTCCTGTTTCGGCACCAGGGAAATACCTTTGACGAGGCTTTCAGCTGGTTTCAGAAAATTT